>JANXYI010000263.1 GCA_025350085.1 Deltaproteobacteria bacterium | reverse complement strand
CCCTCCCACTGGAAGGGCGTGTGCGTCTTGGGCACAAAGGGCGACACCGCGGCCGTGACCTGCAGGCGTTTGACGTGGCGGCCGGCCGCGTCGCGCACCTTGACGCAGAGCTCGGCAATGGCGTCCAGGTCCTCGTCGGTCTCGGTGGGCAGGCCGATCATGAAGTACAGCTTCACCTGCTGCCAGCCGTGCTCGAACAGGATGCGCACGTGCTCGAGGAGCGCCTCCTCGCTGATGCCCTTGTTGATGACGTCGCGCAGGCGCTGGCTGCCGGCCTCGGGCGCCAGCGTGACCCCGGTGCGGCGGATGCTGGCCATGCGGCCCATGATCTTGTCCGACAGCGAGCCCACGCGCAAGCTTGGCAGGGAGATGGTCACCTGCTCGGCCGCGCAGCGCGAGAAGGTGGTGTCGAAGAGCGCCTCCAGGGCCGAGTAGTCGCCTGTGGACAGCGAGAGCAGGGAGACCTCCTCAAAGCCCGTGGCGCGCACGGCGCGGGAGAGCAGGCTGTCCAGGAGCTCCGGGCTCTTCTCGCGCACCGGGCGGTAGACCATGCCCGCGTGGCAGAAGCGGCAGCCCCGCGTGCAGCCGCGGGCCAGCTCCAGGGTGTAGCGGTCGTGGATGGCCTGGCCAAAGGGTACGGCCGGGGACACGGGCACGGGCGCGTCCGTGAGGTCGGCGACGAGCGCCTTTTCCACGCGTTCGTAGCCGGGCAAAAGCGGCGTGACCGGGCAGCCCGGGCCGGACCACTGGAAGAGGCTCGGCACGTACACGCCGGGAATGGCCGTGAGCTGACGCAACAGCTCGGCCCTGGGCGTTTTCGCCTGGCGCGCCGCGACAAGGCGTTCCATTATTTCCGGCAGCACTTCCTCGCCGTCGCCCAGGACGAGCAGGTCCATGAACGCGGCAATGGGCTCGGGGTCGAAGCAGGCCCCGCCGCCGGCCATGACCAGCGGCCAGGCCCCTTCGGGGCGTCCATTCAAGCGGTCGGCGGCACGCAAGGGAATCTGGGCCAGGTCGAGCATGTACAGGATGTTGGTGTAGCAGAGCTCGTGGGTCAGGCTGAAGGCCACGGCGTCCATTTGCGCCAGCGGGGTGTCGGTCTCCAGGGTGGCCAGCGGGGTGTTGTGGCTGCGCAGGATGCTCGCCGTGTCCTGGCAGGGGGCAAAGACGCGCTCGGCCATGAGCTGCGTGTGCCGGTTGACGGCCTCCAGCAGGATCTTCTGGCCGAGGTAGGACATGCCGACCTCGTACATGTCCGGGAAGGCCAGGGCCACGCGGGCGTTTACCGTGCCTAGGTCCTTGCGCACAACGCCCCACTCGTTGCCGAGGTAGCGGCTGGGCCGGGGCAGCAGGGGCAAGAGTTCCTTCACTGGGGCTCCTTGGACGGATGCGGGGGCAGGGTGCGGGGAGACGAAAACGGGGCGGCTGGACCAGGCCTGGCCCACCGCCCCGGTGTACTGATGAACGGAAGCGCTGCCGCGGACGAGCGGAGCGCCGCGCGCGGGCCCTATTTCTTGAGCAGCTGGGAGATGCTGGCGCCGCCGGGGGCCGTGAGGGTCAGGTTGCTCGCGGCCTCCAGGTACTTGGTCTTCAGCTCCTCCGGGGCCTTCTTGTACTCGTAGAGCACGTGGGCCGTGGAGATCTCGCCGGTGATCTCGTTCTCAAAGGGGTAGCCGAAGGGGAGCAGCATCATCTGCACGCCCTGCTGGCTGGGCACGGTCTGGAGCACGGCCGGGTCGCTGATGGTCTTGCCGTCGGGGCTCCACTTGCCGATGACGCTCTCGCCGTTGATGAGCTTCACAAGCCGGATATCATAAGGCATGGGTGACTCCTTGGTTTTGGTGAGGCGGAAGGTAGGGGCTCGAAAGGCCTGTGTCAAGGGACGCGCCCTTGCACGATGGCGCCACCAAGGGTAGCATGGCCGTATGCCTGCCACTGCTCCCCGCGCCCCGGCGCGTCCATCCACGTCCGAAGTGCCCTGCGTTCCTGCGCACGGGCCGGGCTTCCTGGTGCTCGTGGCCGCCCTGGCCCTGCTGCTGCTCTCGGGCTGCTGGACAGCGGAGCGGTACGTGGCGCGCGTGCGCATCGAGCCCGACGGCAGCTACAAGTACTTCATGGAGGGCACGGCCGCGCACGACACCTCGCTCTACGCCCTGCGGCGCGTGGAGCATGACATCCAGACCGGCAAGGTCAAGGCCGAGGACATCAAGAAGAGGAAGGCCGAGGCCGAGGCGGGCCTGTTCAAGGATCTGGAGACCATAAGCAAGGACCCGCGCGTGCAGAGCGCCACGGCCATCGGCGAGGGCCGGATACGCTTCACGGTCTCGGGCAAGGGCAGCATCAATGGCGGCGAGCTCATCTACACCGCGCTCAATGCGCCGCTGTCGTATGCGCGCGGGCCGAAGGGTTCCCTCATCGTGCGGCTCAAGGACGCGGTGGTGGGCCGCAATGCCGAGCCGCTGAGGCTCAAGGTTGACGGCGACGTGTCGGTCATCGTGGCCGAGGGCATCGAGGTGCTGGAGCACAATGCCTTCAAGGCCCCCACCGTGCTCGGCGGGGCCTACCGCTGGCGCGTGGAGATCCGGCACAACGCGGATGCTATCGAGCCGGGCGCAGGCAGCGCCACCTTCTTCCATATCCGTCGCGGCGAGACCCGCCCCACCTCGGGCTGCACCACGATGGCCGAACCGGCCCTG
>JANXYI010000238.1 GCA_025350085.1 Deltaproteobacteria bacterium | reverse complement strand
CTGCAGGTGGGTGTTCTCCTTGGCCTGCTGCACGCGCTCGTCGAACTTGGGGAAGCCTGTGGGGTTGCCCGCGGCGATGGACTGGTTGAACTCGCGCACGCTGCCGCGGTCAAACACGTTGGCCATGACCCATTGGTATTCCATGGGGAAGTGGTAGCCGCAGGTGGGGCACACGCCCCCGAATTCGCCGAACAGGTCGCGCGCCCAGATGTCCAGGCAGCCGCGCTCGCTCGCGTGCGGGCAGGAGACCTCGCGGTCGTCCAGGGACTTGGGGCTGATGTAGCTGGACTCGCTCACGCGCGCGTCGCAGGCCGGTGCGGACAGACTGGTCAAGGAGTCATCGCCGCGGCCGAGCTGCATGAGCCCCAGCTTGTCCAGGGCCTGGCAGGTCAGCCGGTCCATGCGGCTGGTCACCACGTGGATCTCGTCGGTGACGTCCGTGGCCACGCGCTGGAGCTTCTTCTGGTAGCGTTTCAATATCTCGTAGCGCAGGGTGGAGTATATGGAGTAGAAAAACTCCATGTACTTGGCCGTCAGCTTCTCCAGGATGCCGCGTTTGTCGATGTAGGCGTGGCGCGCCATGCGGGTGTATTTCTGGTAGCGCTTCCAGACCAGCTCCTCGCGCGCCTGGGCGTCCAGCTCCCAGCGGATGAGCACGTCCTCGACGTTCCCGGACTTCTTGGCGCCGCGCCGGGCCAGACGCCGCAGCAGGCTCACGCTCTGCACCGAGAGCGCGACCTCGTCCGTGGCGCGGATGATGTCCGCGCGCAGGCGCTTGAAGAAGTCGAAGTGCTCGTTGCGCGCGCCGAGAGGCGGCTCCTGGATGATGGCGTCGATGTAGCCGTTGCGCAGATTGTCCTGGGCCGTGATCATCTGGTGCTGGGCGCACTTGGCGATGAGCTCGGGCGTGGCCCGGGTCTGGCCGTGGACTTTGCCCTCGATGGCTGCCGCACCCTCGGGCGAGATGACCGAGTAGTAGCCGTGGGAGAACATGAGCCGCCGGTCGGCGAGCGCGATGGCCTCGGCCCCGCCGCTGCCGCCCTCGGAGAACACGGCCACGATGGGCACGTCGAGCCCGGCCATCTCGTAGATGTTCTCGGCGATCTGCTGGGCCGCACCAGGGTAGTCCTCGATGGGGTAGGAGCCGGGCGTGGACACGTAGGTGTGGATGGGGATGTTCTCGCGCGCCGCGACCTTCATGTACTTGAGCGCCTTGGCGTTGCCCCAGGGCTTGATGGAGCCGCCGTTGCGGAACTCCTGGCCGTGGCCCTTTTCCTGGCCCACGACCATGACCGGGTGGTGGAACACGCGCTTGCCCACGCGCCGGGTGATGTAGGCCCGGGCGATGATCATGCCGGGGTCGATGGAGACCTCGTCCCGGCCGCCGATCTCGGTGTAGTTGTCGTAGACGTTCTCCAGGATGTCCTTGAGGCACACGCGCTGCGGGTGGCGCACCACGCGCACCTTGTCCATGGGCGTGAGCAGCTGGTCCAGGTCCTCTTCCAGCACGGACAGGTGCCTGGAGATGACGCCGATCCTGTCCAGGGCCGCGTCGATGTCCATGCTGTCGAGCTCGGGCGCGAGCCGGCAGATGTCCTGGCTCACGGCCTCCAGGCGGTCGCTGGTGCGGGGGGCCATGATGTCGCGGGCATAGGCCACGCGCATGCTGAGGGCGTCGAGATTCTTTTCGATATCCATAGGTGGTGGCGTCTCCGGAGCTAGAACTCCAGCAGGTCCTTGGTTTTCTCGCGCAGGAAGGCGATGTTGCTCTTGAGCTCCACGCCCTGGGCGTCGGCCCCGGCGAGCCGGAAGGCGTCCAGGAAGGCCAGGCCCCTGGCCTTGGCCTCGGCGAGATCCTGGCCCCAGATGATGGCCAGCGCCAGGTTGGGGTCGTATTCCGTGGGGATCTGGTAGGATTTGTCCTGGGGCACGTGGGTGTGCACCTTGAGCCAGGGTTCATCGGGCCAGGCGATGGTCTCGATCCTGCCCGTCCAGGGCGCGAAGCGATTGAACGTGTCCTCGGCAATGATGCGGTACTCGATGCCCACGCCCTCGAAGCTCACGTCGTCCTGGCCGTAGCCCTGCTCCTCGCCCAGGCCCAGGCGGATCTGCTCGCGGATCAGGTCCACGCAGCCCTCCTGCCCCTTGATCCGGGCGATGGCCGCGGACACGCCGTTCTCGACCTGGATGCGCGTGTTGACCTCCATGAGGAAGGGCTCGCCCTTGGGGGTCACGATCCATTCCCAGGTGCCCACGTTGTCGTACTTGATCTCGCGCGCGATGGACAGCGAATGGCGCACGATGTCGTCCATGACCTTGCGGGCGTCAAAGGAATAGCTCAGGCAGTCGGGGCAGAAGCCCGGCGCGGTCTCGATGCGTTTCTGCCTGCCCGGGCTCTGCACGGAGCAGTTGCGTGTGCCGAAGTGGAGGGGGTTTTCGCCCCCGCGCGCGGAGACCACCTGCACTTCCAGGTGGTTGTAGTTGAAGATGCGCTGCTCGGTGGGCTTGATGGCGCCCTGCAGCCCGGCCACCTTCAGGGGGACGTTGCGGAAGTCCACGTTGTAGTGGACCTTTGGGGCGCGGCCGGCCCACAG
>JANXYI010000200.1 GCA_025350085.1 Deltaproteobacteria bacterium | reverse complement strand
TCGGTGAGCGGGCTGGCCTGGGTGACGGCGGGCAGGGCCAGCAGAGCCAGGATCAGGATCAGGGTGCGCAGGCGCATGGTGAACTCCATTCTTGGTTGAGTATGGGCGTAAAGTCCACGGCAGACTAGGTGAAGATCTGCGGAAAGGCAATGGAAGGGGCAGGCCTTGCCCTGGCGCGGCGCGCCCCTGCCCTTCACGTCGGCAAACCCTGGCCTCGGGCCGCAAAGCCTCGGGCTTCGCCATTTCCTGGCCGGGTGCCAGCCCTGCCGGTTGACCCGCATGACTTTGCGCTTTCTTTGCCCGGCGATCTCTGGCAGAACCGGGCGACCGCGGCCCCAAGGCTGTCCATCGAGCCTGCCGCCCGCGGAACACCATCGCCTGCCTGAAAGGAGAACAGCATGACTTTAAAACGACTCATCACCTCGGGCTCCAAGTGGGAGCCGCTGCTGGGCTATTCCCGCGCCGTGGTGGCCGGGAACACCATCTACGTCTCCGGCACCTGCGGGGTGGAGGCCGACGGCTCCGTGGCCCCGGACATGTACGGCCAGGCCAAGCGCGCCCTTCAAATTATCAAGGATGCCTTGGCACAAGCCGGTGCCGAGATGAAGGACGTGGTGCGCACGCGCATCTTTGTCACCGATGCCGCGCAGTTCGACGGCATTGCCAAGGCCCACGGCGAGATCTTCGGCGAGATCCGCCCGGCCACCACCATCGTGGAAGTTTCCAAGCTCGTGGACGCGGCCTTCATGGTCGAGATCGAGGCCGTGGCCGTCCTCTAAGTGCGCCACGGACAGCGCATGCTGCGAGCGGGCCGGGATGTCCCGGCCTGCCCGCCTGTTTCCGGCCCCAGCGGCCCGGCTCAGACGTGAAGCGGAATATTCCCAACGTATTGGCCAGCGCAACAGCCGCAGAGCGGCTTCAGAATATGAGGCACCTATGCGGGCAGCTTTTGCCACGCTCCTCCTGCTCACGGTTCTGGCTCTGCCCCTGCTTGCCCGCCCGGCCTTGGCCGAGCAGGGCGCGGTCCTCGACGCCCCGGAGATCAAGCGCCTGGAACCCGGCGGCCATGCCTGCGCTATCACCTTTGACGACGGCCCGGGCAAATACACGCCCGCGCTGCTGGACCTGCTGAAGGAGCGCGGCATCCACGCCACCTTCTTCGTCCTGGGCGAGCATGTGCAAAAGGCCGCGGACACCGTCCGCCGCATCGCCGCCGAGGGCCACGAGATCGACAACCACTCCTATGACCATCCGCTCTTGCGCCATTTGACCGAGGCGCAGCAGAAGCAGGAGATGGACAAGACGGAGCTCGCGCTCAAGGCCCTGGGCGTCATTCCGCACTTCTTCCGCCCGCCTTACGGCAGCTACGACAGCGGAACCGTGCGCGCGGCGGCTGAGGACAACCTGGTCCTGGCGCTCTGGAGCGTGGACAGCCTGGACTGGAAGTACCGTACGGTCAAAGGCATCGAGGCCCAGGTGCTGCCCAAGGGGCAGGTTGAGCCGCGCGGAATCTTTCTCTTCCACGACATCCACCGCACCACGGTGAGGGCCATGCCGGACGTGCTGGAAAAGCTGGCCCAGGCGGGCTGCCGCTTTGTGACCCTGGCCGAGTGGCTGGCCGAGGAGCGCTAGACACCGGCCACAGGCATCCGGAACCCTCCGCTGGTTTCCATGACGGCCTTGGCGCCGCGGTTTCCTTCCGATGTTCCGGCTGTCCCCATCCCCTGCCCCTCACCTCCGCCGGTGTGCGCGTCTGAGCCAATGCAGCGCGGGCAACGGCAGGCAATACGCAAAGGATGGCTCGAAAACCGAGTCTATCGAGTAACAGTCACCGCGCGCGGCAACGACTGCGCCGGGCGGGCGGCGGTATTGGAAAAAGCTCAGGAAAGTAGACGGCGGCGTTGGACTTGCTCGCGCAGAGCCGTGGCGAACAGATGCGCCAGGGCCAGGACCGCGGCCACGGCCAGCCCTCGCCTGGCCCATTCGCGCCAGGGGTTGTAAAAGGCCAGGGCCACCGTATGGATGCCCGGCGGCACGGCCACGGACTTGAAGGCCGTGCGCGCCAGGGCTATCCCCGCAGCCTGGCCGTCCACCCTGGCCTTCCAGCCGGGATGATAGGCATCGGCATAATAGAGCACGCCGCCCTCGGCGCCGCTGTCCAGAACCAGCTCCAGCCTGTTGGCGGAGAAATGCCGCACCGCTCTGGAAACGTCGAGACGCTGCCCCTGCGGGGTCTCCAGCACCAGCTTGTTGCCGTCGCACCCGCAGGCCTCGCGGAACCAAGGCTGTTGCAAGGCCGTCAGCCATTGGAACATCCGCCGGTTGTCCCTCTTTTCGGCATTGGATCGGACAAGGCCGCCCGGGACACTCCTGTCGAGCAGCGCCACAACCCCGGGAGTGGCATAATCCACGCGGAACACGGGTATGCACGGGTCTGCGCCCACATACTGCTGCACAATGACATTGTTCAGGGGCCAGCGCATGGCCAGTTCCAAGAGAGCCTGCGAACGGGGAAAGTCCCGGTCCAGGGTGAAGCGGCTGCCCACGAAGGGGACGCTCTGCACCAAAGAAATGTCCATTCCGTTTCCTGGGTTGCGCACCACGCTCCGCTGGTCGAGGGTCTTGGAACTGTCCTCCAGGAAGTACTGCGCGCTGCCAAGTTCCCAGGCCACGGCCAGGGCCAGGACCAGACCCAGGCCAGCAACGCGACGCCCAGGCTTGTCTCCGGGACGAACCAGGACCAGTCAGGAGAGGCGGGTTGGTCCAGCGGAAGCAGATGCTTGAGCAGGATGATGGCCAGGGCGGCAGCGGTGATCCAGAGCAGGGCCGGGACGCGTTGTTTGCGCGGCTGCTCAAGCAGATGGTCCAGCCCATACCCGGCGAGGAAGAAGAGCAGGACGCGGACCATGGGCAGCAGGAACACGAGATGGCGGAAGTGCTTCATGCCCGGGAACCAGTACGCGGCGTAGCCCACCAGGCCGTGCGGCCCCAGGCTCAGCAGAAACAGGCAGGCGCAGGCGCAGGCCAGGGCCCAGAAGACGCCGTCACGCAGCCGGTGCACGGCAAAAAGCACCAGGCCCGTGGCCACCACCCCAAGATAAAAGAAGAATTCAGTATGAAAGGTCCAGTGCCCCAGCACAAACTCAGGGAGCTTTACCAGGGCAGAGCCCGCATAGTGCAGAAAGGCATCCAGGCCCATGCCCCCGGTGACGGAATCTCTCCCCGGAGCGGTGAAGCTCACGCCGTCAAAGGCGTTGGCGAACAGGAAGGCATACAGACCGGCCAGCAGCAGCAGGACACCGAACTCGGCCAAGGCCGCCAGATTGGGCTTGCCCAGGCTTGTGCACGCGTTTTTGCGGTCAAAAATCCGCAGCAGGGCCAGGAAGAGGCAAAGCAGAAACGCATACACCGGCGCCAGATAGGCCACGCTGCCGATGAGCGCGATGACCCCGACCAGGCCCAGGCGAATAATCTGGCGCACATCCCCGGTGCGGTGGAAGCGCAGGGTCAGGTACAGCATGAGCGGTACGTAGAGCAGGATGCGGTGCGTCCAGAAGATCTGGATGTTCCAAAAGACGGACACAGCCACCCAGGTGGCCACGGACGAGGCGGCAATCTCGTTCTTGTAGAGTTCTGTGCCGAGCAGGTACGCGCACCCGACAAAAATACAGGATTCAAGAACGGCGCAGAGATAATACATGGTCCAGACATCGGAGAACCGGAACAGGGCCCCGGCGAAGATGGCCAGGATCTGGAACGGGCCAAGAAAGGTCATGATATAGGGTTCCGCAGGGCTGCCGTAGGCGGCATACGGGAACCACTGCGGAAACTCCCCGATGGACAGGAAATTGCCGTAGGCGTAGCTGAAGGCGGCATAGCTCTGGAAGGTGTCGCCCACCACATAGATGCCCAAGGCATGATACAGTGCGGCGAAACCGAGCAGGCAGGCGAACGGGAAGACGCGCAGGGCGGCTGTGTGGCTGGCGATACCTGTGCGGGCCACGCTTGCAGCGGTCTTGTTCCTGGCAAATGCTGCTGGAATCATGGCACCCGGGGTTTCCTCGCGCTTGTGCAGGTCACTGGGCTATGGTGGCGGGAATGGTGCCTCGGCAACAACAGAATCATTGCTGCAAACAATTGCGGCTCTAGCAAATCGCAAATGTGATTTTATGACATACCCCCAAAGTTACCCCCAAAAGAAAGAGGCTGCCTAAAATTTCGATACTACGCCACCCCGTATTCCCCACTCTCCCCCACCCGCACAAACCCCTGCGCCGCCAGCGTCTCCAAAATCTCCTGCACCTTGGCGCGCGGTGCCCGAGCGTAGGCGCTGGCAACCTTTTCCGCCGTAGCGGGTTCGCCAAAGGACGCCAGGGCGGAGCGCACGGCCTGGAATTGCTCGGGCAGCGTGACGGGCCAGATGCGCGGCACGGCCTTGGCCTTTCGTTTGGCGGGCTTGCCCTTCTTTGTGGGCTTGGCCGCGCCTTCAATGCCCAGCTTGGCCTGTTTGATCGGCTTGGACTTGTCCCGGCACTGGTACTCGGGCCGCAGCCATCGCACCACGCCGTCTTTTTCCTCTTCCGCGCGCTTGTGGTTCAAGTCCACCAGCCGGGCCAGGATTTCCGCCTCAGGCAGGTCTGGCGGCCAGCCGTAGGCTTGGGCAACCGTCGCGTCCAGTTCATCGTGCAACTGCCGCAGAATGGCCACCAGGCCCTTTTCATGAATGTCCCGTTCCTTGGCCGTCAACTCCCGCCCGGCGCGCAGGGCCTCCAGCACGTTGTACATGCCCGTTAGGGTCACGTCTGGGTGCAGGGCCTGCCGGGCCTTGCGGTGGGCGTCCAGGCTTTCGCCAAGTGCGCGGATGCGCTCTTTCAGCTCCGGCGTGGGGTCGGGGAAGGGGAAGGGATCGAAGCAGCGAGTGCTGTTGTAACGGGGGTCATTACCCACGCCAAGCCGTCCACCTGCCGCCAAGGACCAAGCGCTGTGGATGCAGCTAGAAAGCACTCCCAAGTGGTAGGCATCGGCAGATGCTATCACAATAAGGCTATGATCTGGAATAATGCTCTGATCAAGAAATACGAACATGCAATGCTTCGCGGTTCCTGGCGTAACAATAAAACGCGCTAGCCCTTCCTTAGCTTTTCGAAGTAGCGGACGCGGCCAACCAAAAAGCCACCACAAGTCGCGGATGGAGTCACGGTTATTGTGGTCTCGTTCTGGCTTCACCTGCTCAAAAACATACTGATATACTTCTGGATACTGGCTCCGAACCTCGTCAATTTTTAATCCGAATAAGTCTATGACAAGTTTTCCACGAGCCTTGTCTGTAATATCCTTACCGTTACGGAACGGGCAGATGTGCTTATCAAGCCCTGCAATGCGGTTTAGTCCGAGTTGGCTTGCTTCCTTCGGGGAGACGATGAAGCCTGAGCCATGCAGAGCCATACCGAAGCCACTAAATCCGTCATTGGCGTTCAAGGCGACAGCACTCGAAACATCTGCCCCCACAGTTAGATCGGCATTAATGCGGCCGAGAGCTTCCGAAAAAGCGACATGCCGTTCTGCCCCCTCCGTTGGAGTTTCTGAGGCGACAACAGCAAGGCATCCGTCCAAGGCCCCAGCAACGCCAACTGTCATAGCTATGCGCACGGCGGCTCCGTCCGAGGCATCAACCCACGGGTGGTCAGGCACGGCATAGGCCAGGGACAAGGGCGTGGTTGAGGACAGGTGCAGAGCCGTGACGCGGCGGTTGAAAGCCTGGCCGAGACTGTTTGTCGTAATCAGCCCAAAGCGGCGTACCTTGCTGTCCTCAACCAGCTTCGCAGCCTTGTGCCACCAAAACATGACGAAATCAGAAAATTCTGAAAGCTCGGGGTATGCCTTACTCAACGCCGTGAAATATCCATCCCCAAGCTCACTGCGAATGCGCTTCGCACCGATGAACGGCGGGTTGCCCACGATGAAATCCGCCTCGGGCCATGTAGCGGGCCGGGGTTTCTCGTACACCAGCTCTTCCACCTGCGCGGCTTCGTCAGGTACTTTGTTGCCCGTCACCGGGTCCAGCTTCATGGTGCGCCCGTCCCAGCGGGTTATGGCCTTGCCGTGCCCGTCCGTGGCCACGCGTTTTTTCGCATACTCCAGCACGGCGTCCCGGCATTCGATGTTCTTGAACATGCGGATAATGGGCTCAGGCGGCATGGCAAGTTTGTCGTGCGTGCGGTAGTACCACTGCCAGTAGCCTATCCAGAGCACCATTTCCGCTATGTGGGCAGCGCGCGGGTTAATCTCCAGGCCAAGGAACTGGTGCGGGTCAACGTCTTCTAGTTTGTGCTGTGACTGCCCTTCTCCGTAGGTCTTGGCCGTGGCCACAACCTCACTTTCCAGGCGCTTCATGTGCTCCAGCGTGACATACAGGAAGTTGCCGGAGCCGCAAGCTGGGTCCAGCACGCGAACAGTGCGTAGGCGGTCCAAAAAGGCCAGAATTTCCGCCTGGGCCTCCAGTGGCTTGCCTTGGTCCGCATGGAGCTTGGCGGCGGATTGCACGTTGTCCCAATCCTCGCGCAAGGGATAGATTATCGTAGGCAGCACAAGGCGTTCCACGTAAGCGCGGGGCGTGTAGTGCGCTCCGAGCTTGTGGCGGTCCCGATCGTTCAGGGCGCGCTCCAGCAAGGTGCCGAAAATGGCGGGCTCCACTTCTTTCCAGTCGGCCTTTGAGGCTGCGTAGAGAATGCCGATCTGCTCTCCCGTCAGGGGGAGCACTTCCGGGTGAGCGAAAAGGTTGCCGTTGAATCGCTTGAGTTCCTTGCCGAGGCGTGCGGAGTATTCACCAGAATTCATGGCGCGCCAGAGGTCCAGCGC
>JANXYI010000158.1 GCA_025350085.1 Deltaproteobacteria bacterium | reverse complement strand
CTGGTAGCCCAGGCCGGTCAACACCTCGCGCCAGACGGCCAAGAGCGCCGCCTCGTCGTCCACGAGCAGGATGCGCGCCTGGCCCGCAGGCAGGCCCAGGCTGCCCGCCTCGACCTGGTCCGCCCCGCCGCGCGCGCGCGGCAGCAGCATGCGCATGGTGGTGCCCTGGCCCGGTGCGCTCTTGACGCCGATGGCCCCGCCGAGCTTGTGCACGATGCCGTGCACCACGGCGAGCCCCATGCCCGAGCCCTCGCCCGGGCGCTTGGTGGTGAAGAAGGGGTCGAAGATGCGCTCGGCAATGGCCGCCGGGATGCCCGGCCCGGAGTCGCGCACGCGCAGCCGGACATAGGTGCCGGGCGCCAGGGCCTCAAGGTCCGGCGCGCGGTCCGCGCCCAGGTACAGCTCGTCCACGGCCACCTCCAGGGTGCCGCCGGTCTCGCGCATGGCCTGCACCGCGTTGGTGCACAGGTTGAGTACCACCTGGTGCACGAGCGACGGGGCGGCCAGCACCAGGTCGGACTCGGTGTCGAAGCGGCGGCGCACACTGATGTTCTGGGGCATGGTCACCAGCAGGTGCTGGAGCACCTCCTTGACCAGCGGGGCCAGGTGCAGGAGCACCGGGTTGCCCTCGCCCTGGCGGCTGAAGGTCAGGATCTGGGCGATGAGCTCCTTGGCCCGGGTCCCGGCGCGCAAAATCTCCTCCACGCGGCGCTCCTGTGGTCCGCCGCAGGCCGAGGCCTGAAGCATCTCCGTGTAGCCCAGCATCACCCCGAGGATGTTGTTGAAATCATGGGCAATGCCCCCGGCCAGGGTGCCCAGGGCCTCCAGGCGGCGCGACTTCTCGAGCTGCCGCTCCAGTTCCTTCCAGCGCGAGATGTCGTGGCCCACCACGATGGTGCCGGTGCGCGCCTCGTCGCGGTCGCGGAAGGGCGACACGGCCACCAGGAAATGCCCGCCCCAGCGGGGGATGGTCAGCTCCTGGGTGGAGCTCCCCGGCCGCGCGGCCAGGGCCCGGATCGCCTGCGCGACCTCGTCCGCCCCGCTCTCCCCGGCCCAGTCCGCGCCCTCGGCCACGTACTCCAGGGACCGCCCGATCAGGCTGCGCGGGTGGACGCCCAGGCGGCTGCCCAGGGCCATGTTCAGCCGCCGCACGCGCAAGTCGCCGTCCAGGATGAGGATGGGGTCGGGCACGGAGTCAAAGGTGCGCTCCCACTCCTGCTTGGCCTGGATCACGGCCTGCTCCACCAGCAGGCGCTGGCTCAGGTCCACGCCGATGCGCCAGGCCTTCCAGCCCGGCAGCGGGTACTGGCGGGAGATGTCCGACCAGGCGACGGTGCGCTCGCCGCCGTCCTTGCAGGCCAGGCGGCTCTCCAGGTTGCGGTGGTCCTGGCCCCGGCCGCGCAGGCTGCGGCGGAAGGCCTGGTCCGGGAACAGGCGCTCGCAGGCCGCGCGGTCGTGCAGGACCTCACCTGCTGAATAGCCGGACACGCGCTCGCACTCGCGGTTCCAGAAGACCAGCTCGCCGTGGGCGTCAAAGGCCACCACGAGCACGGGCATGTTCTCCACCATGCCGCGCAGGGACTGGGCCCCGGCCAGAAGCGCGGCCTCGGTGCGCTCGCGGCCCACCCGGGAGCCCAGCAGGTCGGCCAGTACGCGCAGGATGGCCAGGTCTTCCGGGGTCCAGCGGCGCGCAGGCGCGGCGTCGATGCGCAAAAAGCCCAGCCAGGCCCCGTCGTGGCGCACGGGCAGCAGCACCACGGCCACGGGTCCGTCCTGCTCCAGGAACGGCCGCTCGCTTTCCGGGAAGTCCAGGCTCGCGCCGTGCAGGACGCCGCCCTTGAACAGATCCTGGGCCAGGCGGCCCAGCCCGAGGGCGCTGTAGGTGACCGAGCCCCCGGGCGCCGGGCTTATCAGGGGTGTTACGCCATTGCCCTGGGCCTCGGCAGCCAGGCTCAGGCTCAGGCCGTGCTCCGGGTGGTCGTGGTTGAAGAACAGCGCGGCGCGCAACAGTCCGCCGCCACGCACCAGGGCCTTGAGGGCGCGGGCCGTCAGGCCGCCGTTGCGCCCGGGCCCGTGCAGCAGGTCGGAGCAGGCGGCCAAGCCGCGCGCCAGGCGCAGGCAGGCCCCGTTGCCGCGCTGGCCCGCAGCCTTTGGCCCGGCAGGGTCCCGGGTGGTGTGCGGCAAGGGTTTCGGCATGGGGGGCGGGCCTTCCAGGAGTCGAGCTTTGGTCCAGAAACCGCATCCAGGCTTCTGCCCCTCTCCCCTAGCATGGCCCTGGCTGGGGCCACAAGCCCACCGCCACTTTGCACTGGACGATCAGTAATTCCAATGCTGCGCAGCGGCCTCGCCGAGCAGGCTCGCCGGGCCGAAGCGCAGGGCCGGGCCGTCCGTCTGGGTCAGGGAGAGCCGGGTGACGGCCAAGTGGGCCAGGGGGGCCAGGCCGCCCGAAGCCCCCGGAGCCGTCGACCTGCTCGAAGCGCCTGCGACCCTGCCCGAAACGCCGGGCATTGCCCCCTGGCCCACAAGGCCGGGTGCGCCTGCGCCCTGGCTGTCCGGCCTGCCGCCATCCCTGTCGAAAATCGCGCCCTGCACGGCCTGCTTCAGGTTCTCGCCCGCGGTCTCGTAGTAGCGGGGCGAGAGGTCCAGCGCCTTCTCGAACAGGGTCCGGGCCTTCTGCGCATCGCCCTGGAGCAGCAGGGCATAGCCCAGGTTGTTCAGGGCGCGCGCGTCGTTGCCCGCGGCCCGGAAGGCCACCAGCGCCTCGGCCGGGCGGCCCAGGCGCACGAGGAGCAGCCCCAGGTTGTTGGCGCTGCGCTCCGGGTCCCGGGCATCCCGCAGGGCCTGGCTGAAGGTCTGGACCGCGGCGTCGAGCTCCCCGGACACAACCTGGGCCACGCCCAGGTTGTTCAAGAGCTCCTCCCGCCCGGCCTGGTCGGCCTGGGGCTGGCCAGCCTGTGACTGGAACTGGGGCAGGGCCAGGGCTGCCTGGAACTGCTCCCGGGCCGGCCCGGCCTGGCCCGCGCCCATCAGCAGGACGCCGAGGGCACAGCGGCTGCGCCAGTTGTCCGGCCAAAGCGCCACGGCGCGGCCAAAGGCCTCGCGGGCCTCGGCAGCGCGGCCCAGGCGCAAGGCGGCCTCACCGGCTCCCTGCTGCGCGGCGGCCTCAAACTGCTGGCTTGGCCGAGCGCCGAGCGCCAGCCGGAACTCGGCCAGGGCCGCCTCAAGCTGGTTCAGCCGGAGCAGCGCCCGGCCCTTCTTGACGCGCAGGGCCGCATCCGCCGGGCGCGAAACCAGCGCCTTGTCATAGCCCTCCACGGCCAGCCCCGTGCGGCCCAGGCCCAGCTGCACGTCGGCCATGAACTCCTGCCGGGCCGAGGTGTCGGGGTCGGACAACAGGAGGGCGCTGACGTCGTCCTGATGCGCGGCGCAGGCCAAAAGCAGGCAGAGCGCGGCCAGCAGGAGCGGAAGCAACAAAAAATGGCGCGAACCCATGGCGGCCTCCCTACTGGCCCATCTTGGCGAAGACGTGCATGAGCTGGATCACGGCCGGGCCGATGAGCACCACGAAAAGCACCGGGAAGATGCACAGCACCAGCGGGAAGAGCAGCTTGGTCGGCAGCTTGGCCGCGGTCTCCTCGGCACGCTGGAAGCGGCCGGTGCGCAGGGTGTCGGAATACACGCGCAGGGTGCGCGCCACGCTGATGCCGAAGGTGTCGGCCTGCACGAGCAGCGTCACCAGGCTCTGCACGTCCTCGATGCCTGTGCGCTCGGCCAGGTCCTTCAAAGCCTGCTGGCGCTGGCGCCCGGCGCGCATCTCCAGCGTCATGGTGCGCAGCTCGGCGCTGATCACCGGGGCGGATTCGCGCAGCTCCTCGCTCACCCGGTGGATGGCCTGGTCCAGGCCCATGCCCGACTCCACGCAGACCACCAGCAGGTCCAGCGCGTCGGGCAGCTCGCAGAGCAGCGCCAGCCTGCGCTCGGCCATGCGGCGGCGCAGCCAGCGGCCCGGCGCCAGGGTGCCTAGGCAGGCCAGGGTGAGCGCGCCGATGACCGTGAGCTGCAGGGACAGAGCCTGGGGCAGAACCCAGACCACGGCCAGGAACAGGCTGGGCGGGAGAAGCATGAACGCGGCCTTGGCCCCGTGGAAGGCCTGCACCGCACCGGGCCCGCGCAGGCCCGCGCGGATGAGGTCCAGCCTGGTCTGGTCCAGGCTGTCCTGGTCCTTGGGCCCCAGGCGCGCGCCCAGGGAGCGGACCAGCTCCGCCAGGGCGCGGCCCAGGCGCTTACGCGTCGGCTCGGGCGGGGCCCCGGCCGTGTTCAGGCCCGCGAACCCGGCCACCTTGCCGCGCAAGCGCACACTGCGCTCGGCCTCGCGCCGCGCGCCCACAACCCCGAGGCCAAGCAGCAGCACCGAGGCAAAGGCCAGGAGCGAGGCCAGCAGCGGGAAGAGCATTGCCTGGTTCATGGCCGCCTCCTAGACCCTGAAGTTGACCATGCGCCGGATGACGACATAGCCCATGAACATGGACACCAGCGCGGACTTGATCATGGTCCGGCCGAGCGGCTCGGTAAACAGCAGCGACATGTACTCGGGCTTGATGAGATACAGGATTCCGGCCGCGGCAAAGGGCAGGGCCAGCAGCACCACGGCCGAGACCCGTCCCTCGGCGGAGAGGATGCGGATGCGGCCGTGGATCTTGAAGCGCTCGCGGATGAGTCCGGCCGTGTTGCCGATGATCTCCGAGAGGTTGCCGCCGGTCTCGCGCTGGATGTTCACCGAGACCACGAAGAACTTGAGGTCCAGCGAGTCGATGCGCTCCATCAGGTTGTGCAGGGCCTTTTCCGCGTCCATGCCGAAGTTGATCTCGTCGATGGTGGTGGCG
>JANXYI010000142.1 GCA_025350085.1 Deltaproteobacteria bacterium | reverse complement strand
TGAAGGTCGCGCCCTGCGTCTGGCCGTGGTCGGAGAGCAGCATGTCCAGCAGGCGCACGGCGCCGAGCAGCCGTCCGACCATGTCCAGCTTCTGCTTCAGGTCGCTCTGGGAGTACTTCTTGATCTCAGCGCGCACCATGTCGCCCTTGACCTCGACCTTGAAGCCCAGGCGCTTCAGGATCTGGGCGATGAGGCCCGCCCTGCGCGAGCGCCGCGCGATATCCGCCGCGCCGCCCTTGAAGGAGAAGAGGATGTAGTTGTCGTTGATCGACGGCCCGCAGAAGCTGTCCACCACGGCGAAGTGGTAGCCCAGGCGCATGTTGAAGTTCAGGTAGTGGTCGCTCGTCACGGCGTAGTTCGGGCCGCCCATGCTGCCGTCGGCGTTGGGGTCGGTCAGCAGGGACTCGGCCACGATGGTGGCAAAGCCGGTGAAGCTCACGCCCACGCCGCCCAGCCAGCGCAGGTCCGGGTGGGTCATGCCGTGGAGCAGGGCCTGGAAGGGCGCGCTCTTGATGTGCTCCAGCTCCACGACCTTCTTCGGGGCCGTGGGGGTCAGCCCGCCGCCCAGGTCCACCACCAGGATGTTCAGCGGCAGGCCCGCGCGCAGGCGCACCGCGGCGTCGGTGTCGCCCATGTCCTCGCCGATGCGGAACATCTCGCGCATGCTCATCTCGTGGGCAAAGCGGATGACGTCGTGCAGGCTCACGCAGCCCTCGGCCGTGAAGTTCTCGGCCTTGGGGTCGAGCAGGGTCAGGGGCGCCATGTGCCTCAGCGCCTCCTGCGCGGCCTTGTACACCGGGCTGCCGCGCATCAGGTTCACGCAGGGCCGGTCGCGGATGAGCTCCGGCACGAGGCCCCGGTAGACGATGCGGTTGGTGGCGTCCACGGTGATCTCCTCGCCCTGAGTAATCTTCAGGGTGGCGTTCTCCGCGCCCACGAGGGTGGGCAGGCCGAACTCCCGGGCCACGGAGGCCATGTGCCCGGTGACGCTGCCCACATCGGTGACAATGGCCCGGATGCGGTCCATGACCGGCACATAGGTGGGCGAGGTCTGCCGGGCCACGAGGATGGCGCCCTGGGGCACGGCGGTGAGGTTGTGGTCGCTGGTCAGGATATAGGCCTGCCCGGCGGCGCTGCCAGCCGCGGCCATGGCCCCGCCGCGCAGGATGACCTCATGGCCGTGCAGGGGCTCGCCCGCCTCGCGCGGAAGCACGCAGCCCTCACCCTGCGGGGCCTGCTCCACGCCCAGCGGCCGGGCCTGGAGGATGAACAGGCGCTCCTGCTGGTCCTGGGCCCACTCGATGTCCAGCGCCTGGCCGTAGTGCTCCTCCAGCTTGAGCCCGTAGGCCGCGAGCTGGAGCAGCCGGGCGTGGTCCAGGCAGGGCTCGGCCTGCTGGCCGCCGGGCACGTCTTCCTCGATGATGCCGTCGTTGTCGCTCGCGGCGCTGTTCAGGACCAGGCGGCGCGGCTTGACCGCCACCTCGCGGACCAGCAGGTGCATGTCCTTGCGCGCCAGCCTGGCGAAGTCCGTCTGGCCTGAGCCGTCGACCACGCTGACGCCCAGGCCCCAGGCCGCGCTGACCAGGATGTCGTCGGAGGCGAGCGCGCTCGGGTCGTGGGTGTAGAGCACACCGCTTGAACGCGCATTGACCATGGTCACGCAGAGCACGGCCATGATCACGTCGTGGTCCGAGTAGCCCTTGCTGCGGCGGTAGTACACGGCGCGCGGGCTGAAGGTGCTGGCCACGACCTCCTTCCAGGCCCTCGGCACGTTCTCGGCGCTGACGTTCAGCACCGTGGCGTGCTGCCCGGCAAAGGTGGCCTCGGAGTCCTCGCAGGTGGCGCTGGAGCGCACGGACACGCGCACCTGCGGGCCATACAGGGCGATGAGCGCGTCCATTTCGCGGGCCATGCCGCGCCGGGTCTCCTCGGGCACCTGGGCCTCCAGGATCATGGCCTGGATCTCCTCGCAGATGGCCACGAGCTTTTCCGTGTCCTTGACGTCGATGCGCTTCATGCGCCGGTTGATGCGCTCAGACAGGCCCGTGACGCGCAGGAAATGCTGGCAGGCATAGGCCGAGACCGCGAAGCCCTGGGGCGTGGGCAGCCCGGCGCGGTTGGCCACCTCGCCCAGGTTGGCGGCCTTGCCCCCGACCTCGGCGCTCATGGCGGCCGAAAGGGAGCGCAGGGGCAGCACCAGCTCGCTCTTGCGCAGCTTCTTGCGGCGCACCAGGTCGCGCAGCACGGTGATGCCGATGCGCTCGGTGGCGTCGAACAGGCCCGGGTACTTGCCCTGGGACAGGGCGTTCAGGTCCTCGGCCAGGTCGTAGACCAGGCTGATGAGGTCCTCGGAGCTTGCCAGCACGTCGTCCAGGGTGAAGGGCTTGTTCTCGTAGAGCAGGTGCTCCAGCTCGGTCAACAGCTCAAGGGAGCGGTTGTTCTTGATGAGTAGGCTCTTGAAGTACTCGTACTTGCGCTTGACCGCGGCCTCTTCCGAGCGGCCTGCGCGCGCCTTCTGGCTGCCTAGGAGCATGTTCAGGAACTTGAGCATGCCGGACTCCGGGGGCTGGGGTTCGGAAGAGGGCTTACGATGTTCGCATGTTACGCAAAGCCGGGGCAGCGCGCAAGGGCGGCGAGGGGGCCCACCCGATTTCGCGGCCGACATTGCGGCTCTTTGTTGCGACCCTTTCTTGCGAGGCGGTGCCAAACAGGCTAAGAAGGCAGGCGCGAGGAGGCGAGAGGATGTACAAGGGTAAACGCATACTGGGCACCATCAGCGCCCGCGGGGGCAGCAAGGGTGTGCCCGGCAAGAACATCCGCGACCTGGGCGGCCTGCCGCTCATGGCCTGGACCATCCGCGAGGCGAGGTGCTCGGTCTACCTCGACCGGCTCGTGGTCTCCTCGGACGACGAGGGCATCCTGGCCGTGGCGCGCTCCCACGGGGCCGAAACCCCCTTTGTGCGGCCCCCTGAGCTGGCGCGCGACGACACCCCGGGCGTGGACCCGGTGCTGCACGCCGTCGCGGCCCTTGCGCCCGAGGCCTTTGACTACGTGGTGCTCATGCAGCCCACCTCGCCGCTGCGCACCGTGGCCGACATCGACGGGGCCATCCAGCGCTGCCTGGATCGTGACTGGCCCTGCCTGATCAGCATCACCGAGGCGTCCATCAGCCCGTATTTCACCTTCAGCGTGGCCGAGGACGGGCTCATGGAGCCGGTCATCCGCCAGGAAAGCTTCCACACGCGCCGCCAAAGCCTGCCCAAAGCCTTTGAGCCCAACGGCGCGGTCTACGTGGCCCGCTGCGACTGGCTGGCCAAAACGCGCAGCTTTCTGACCGCCGAGACCCGCGGCTTTGAGATGCCGCGCGAGCGCTCCTGGGACATCGACGAGCTGCTGGACTTCGAGATCTGCGAGCTGCTGCTCAAAAAGGCCGGGCGCCTGTCATGAGCGGGGCTCAGACCAAAGACGTGCGCGCCGCGGTCCTCCGGGCCGGGGTGATAGGCCTGGGCGGCATGGGCCGGCGGCACCTCGCGGCCCTGGATGCCCTTGTCGCAGGGGGGGCCGGAATCCGCGTGGCCGGGGTCTGCGACATGAACCTGGCCGTGGCCCAGGAATTGGCCGCTTCACGCCCGGATGCCCCGGTCGCCGTCTCCGACTGGCGCGAGCTGCTGTCCGGCCCAGGGGGCGTTGACCTGCTCTGCATCGCCACCAACGGGCCCAGCCACCACGAGATCGTGCTGGCCGCGGCCGCCGCCAAGATCCCGTTCGTACTCTGCGAAAAGCCCATGAGCACCAGCGGCGCCAAGGCGCGCGAGATGGCTGCGGCCTGCGAGGCCGCAGGAACGCGGCTGGCCGTGAACCTCTGCCGCCGCTTTCTCACGCGCTGCCAGCTGTTCCGCCGGGCCGTGGCCCCCTCCGAACAGGGTGGGGAGACGGTCATCGGGCGGCCCCGGCGCTTCTGGGGCATCATCGGCGGCGGCGGCATCGGCTGCGTGGGCCTGCACTATTTCGACTACGCGGCCTGGCTCTTTGACGCGCGGCCCGTCTGGGTCAGCGCGGAGCTGACCGCAAACCCGGCGCCCAATGTCCGCGGGTCCCAATTTTGCGACCCCGGCGGCCAGGTCAGCGTGGGCTTTGAATGCGCCGACGGCTGGCGCTTTGTGGGCGACTTCGAGCTGTCCGAGGACGTGCCCCGGGCCTCGCGCTGCCTCGTCATCGGCACCGAGGGCGTGGCCGAGTTCGACGACTTTGCGCCGCTGCCCGCGGGCAGCGCCAGCGC
>JANXYI010000113.1 GCA_025350085.1 Deltaproteobacteria bacterium | reverse complement strand
CCCATGCGCGCCCTGGGCTTGGCCGTCTGCTGCTGCCTGCTCCTTGTTCCGGCCACAACGCTCCGGGCCAGCTCTGCCCAGGGGGGCGAGCCCGGGGCGCAGCTGACCTTTGTCCATGCGGGCGACGCCCCGCCCTATCTCTTCCGCGACCAGAACGGCCAGCCCGCAGGGCTTTTGGCCGACTACTGGCGGCTGTGGGGCCGCAAGTCCGGGGTCTCCGTGCGTCTCGTGCTGGCCAAGAGCGGGGAGGACCTGGCGATGGTGGCATCCGGCCAGGCCGACGTCCATGCCGGCCTCCCGCTCTCCCCGGACCTGGAGGGGATCTTTGTCTTTTCCCGGCCCCTGCTCGACCTGGGCGTCGGGGTCTTTGCCGCCAGCGGTCAGGGCGGGCTGAGCCCGCAGCAGGTGGAGGGCGAGGCCGCCCTTGTCGGCCTGGTGCAGGGGGACCCCGCGGCGGCCTTTCTGGCGGCCACCTTCCCCAACTTGCGGCAGCAGTATTTTCCCGATCTGGCCACCCTGGTCACGGCCGCCTCCCTGGGGCAGGTGCGCGTGCTGGCCGGCCCCTCCCTGGCCCTGCGGCACGAGCTGGCCGGGCTGCCCGCCGGACTGAATGGCGGGCTGATGGACGGACGGCGCTTCGATCTGGTGCGCGTGTTCCCAGGTGTGCTGCTGCGCGCCGCGGTTAGGCGCGGCAACGCGGAGCTTCTGGCGCGCCTGAACACCGGCATGGACGCCATCAGCGCCGAGGAGCTGCGCGAGCTGGAGCAGAAATGGGCCGGCCCGCCCCGGCAGCTGCACGGCTGGGAAGCCCTGCTGGCCGCCTCTGCCGTGCTTCTGGCGCTCGCGCTGTGGGTGCTCTTGCGTGCCCGTCGGCTGCGCTCCGAGGCCACGGCCCGCATCCACGAGTCCGACCTCCTGCGCGAGAACCTCATGGCCGAGATGACCCGGCACCGCAAGACCCAGCATCTGCTCATGGCCGCCATCGAGCAGTCGCCGTCAGGCATCGTCATCGCCTTTGCCGATGACGCGACCGCGCCCATGCTCAACCACCAGGCCATGCGCATCCTTGGCCCGGGCGACGTGCCGCCGCATGGCTCGTTCCCGGGGGAACACCCCTGGCGCGCGTTTAGACCCTCCGGCGCCGTGGTGCCGGAGGACGAACTGCCGCTGAACCGGGCCCTGCGCCACGGCGAGACCCTGGAGAACATGGACCTGCGCCTAGTGCTGGCCGACGGCACGGAGCGCTGGATACTGGCCAACGCCGCGCCCGTTCTCGACGCCCACGGCGAGATCCGCGCGGGCGTGGTGGTCTTCAACGACGTCACCGAGGCGCGCCAGACCGCCCGGGAGCTGGCCCGCTTCAAGTTCTTCCTGGAGTCCGGGGTGGAGGAGGTCTACCTGGTGCGGCCCGACGGGGTGCTGGCCTACGTCAACGAGGCCGTGGCCCGCAGCCTGGGCCATGTGCGCTCGGACCTCCTGGACCAGCCGCTCACGCTCATCGACCCGACCTACAGCCAGGAGGCCGTGCAGAATCTGCTGCGCCAGGTGCGCACCCGGCCGCGCACCTTTGAGACCGAGCAGCTGACCCGCACCGGCGGCCGGTTGCGCAAGGAGATCAAGGCCTTCTACATGCGCTTCGGCGAGGAGGAGTACGTCTGCGCCTTTGGCCAGGACATCACCGAGCGCATGCGCATGGAGGAGGAGCTGGAGAGCACGCGCACCCTGTTCAGCGCGGCCATGGACCAGGCCCTCACGGGCATCGTCATCGCCGATCCGGTCACGGGGAAGTTCATTATGGCCAACCCAGTGGCCGTGGACATGATGGGCCTGACGCCCGAGGTGAGGGAGACCCTGACCCTCGGCCATAAGCCGCCCAACTGCGAGGTCGTCGGCGGGGACGGGGTGGCGCTCCAGCCCAAGGAGAGGCCGCTGTACCTGGCCGCCAAGGAGGGCCTGACAACCCGCGACCGCGAGCTGCGCTTCGTGCGCCCCGGCGCTCCAGAGCGCTGGGTTCTGGTCAGCGCCGCGCCGGTGCGTTCCGCCGATGGCGCGGTCCTGGCGGGCATCATGGTCATGGCCGACATCACGGGCCGCAAGCAGATGGAGGCCC
>JANXYI010000050.1 GCA_025350085.1 Deltaproteobacteria bacterium | reverse complement strand
CGCTACCTGGACTCCCTGGGCTTTCTGGAGATCGAGACGCCTGTGCTCACCAAATCGACCCCCGAAGGCGCGCGCGACTTCCTGGTGCCCAGCCGCATGACCCAGGGCGCGTTCTACGCCCTGCCGCAGTCCCCGCAGATCTTCAAGCAGCTGCTCATGGTGGCCGGACTCGACCGCTATTTCCAGATCGTCAAGTGCTTCCGCGACGAGGACCTGCGCGCCGACCGGCAGCCCGAGTTCACCCAGATCGACATCGAGATGAGCTTCCCGGACGAGGAGCAGGTCATGGCCATGGCCGAGGGCCTGGTGCGCACCATCTTTGCTGAGACCATCAATGCCAAGCTCCCGGACGCCTTCCCGCGCATGACCTACACCCGGGCCATGGACGAGTACGGCGTGGACAAGCCGGACGTGCGCTTTGAATTGAAGCTGGTGGACGTGAAGGACATCTTTGCGGGCGGCGGGTTCAAGGTCTTTGCGGCCGCGCCCATGCTGAAAGCCATGCGCGTGCCCGGCGGCCTGGAGCTTTCGCGCAAGGAGATCGACGACTACACCGAGTTCGTGAAGATCTACGGCGCCCAGGGCCTGGCCTGGATCAAGGTCAAGGAAGACGGCGAGTGGCAGTCGCCCATCGTCAAGTTCTTCTCGGACGAGGAAAAGGCCAAACTGGCCGAGCGTCTGGGCATGGTCCCGGGCGACATCATCTTCTTCCAGGCCGCGGCGGCCGACGTCACCAACGCCTCGCTGGGCAACCTGCGCCTCAAATTGGGCGAGCGCTTCGGCCTCATCGACGAGGGCGCGTTCGCGCCTCTTTGGGTCACTGATTTCCCGCTTTTGGAGTATGACCCGGAGGACAAGCGCTGGGTGGCCAAGCACCACCCCTTCACCTCGCCCCAGCCCGGCCAGATGGACACCATCGCCTCTGATCCGGGCGGGGCGCTCGCGCGGGCCTACGACCTGGTGCTGAACGGCAACGAGATCGGCGGCGGCTCCATCCGCATCCACACCCCCGGAGCGCAGAAGGCCATGTTCCAGGCGCTGGGCATCAGCGATGAGGAGGCCGAGGCCAAGTTCGGGTTCCTCATCGAGGCGCTGAAGTTCGGCGCACCCCCGCATGGCGGCATTGCCTTTGGCCTGGACCGCATTATCATGCTGCTTACCGGCGCCAAGAGCATCCGCGACGTCATCGCCTTCCCCAAGACCCAGAAGGCCACCTGCCTGATGACCGAGGCGCCCAACGTGGTGGCCAAAAAGCAGCTGCGCGAGCTGGGCATCCAGCTCAGGGAAAAGAGCGAAGAACCCAAGGGTGAGGCCTAGGATTTATGGCGAAGCTTCCCATCCGCACCTACCCGGACCCGGTGCTGGCCCAAAAGGCCGCGTCCGTGACCGAGATCACGCCCGAGATCGCGCAGCTCATCAAGGACATGGTCCAGACCATGTACGAGAGCGATGGCGTTGGCCTGGCCGCGCCCCAGGTGGGGCACTGCCTCCGGCTCATCACCATCGACGAGACCGGGCCCAAGGAACGCAAGAACCCCATAGTCCTTTTGAACCCGGAGTTCTCGGACTGCTCGGGCGAGAAGGAGTCTGAGGAGTCCTGCCTGAGCCTTCCGACCTTCACCTGCAAGGTCAAGCGCTCTGAATTCGTCACCGTGCGCGGCCTGAACGAGAAGGGCCAGGCCGTGGAGCTCAAGGCCGAGGGCCTGCTGGCCATCATCCTGCAGCACGAGGCCGACCACCTGGAGGGCAAGACCCTGATCAACCACGCCAGCCGCCTCAAGCGCACCATGTACGCCAGCAAGGTCAAGAAATGGCAGAAGGACTGACCGAACTTAAGCTCTCGCCGTCGGGCTCTGCGCAGCCGCAGGCCGAGGACTATCCCAGGCCGCCGCTGCGCGTGGTCTTCATGGGCACGCCGGACTTTGCGGCCGTCATCCTGCGCCGCCTGCTTGGCTGGCCCGGGGCCCAGGTTTCTTGCGTGTACACCCAGCCCGACCGGCCCAGCGGCCGCAGCCGCGAGCCCCGGCCCTCGCCCGTGAAGCTGGCCGCCCTGGAGCGCGGCATCGAGGTCCGCCAGCCGCTCAATTTCAAGGACCCGGCCGAGGTGGCCGCTCTGCGCGAGCTTGGCGCCGACGTGCTGGCAGTGGCGGCCTACGGGCTCATCCTGCCGCAAAGCGTGCTCGACGCCGTGAAGCTTATGGCGATCAACGTCCACGCCTCGCTCCTGCCGCGCTGGCGCGGGGCCGCGCCCATCCAGCGCGCCCTTGAGGCCGGGGATGCCGTCACCGGCATCACGATCATGAAAATGGAACTGGGCCTGGATTCCGGCCCGATTCTGCTCCAGCGCGCCCTGCGCATCGCAGACACGGACCACGCGGGCGTACTGCACGACGAGTTGGCCGAGATGGGCGCGGACGCGCTCGTGGAGGCCCTTACGCGCCTGCCCCAGGGCCGCCTGCTGCGCCTGCCCCAGGACGAGTCTCGCGTGACGGTTGCTCCCAAGCTTGCCAAGGACGAGGGCCGCCTGGATTGGAAGCAGGAGGCGCAGGTCCTGCACAACCACATCCGGGCCATGCACCCCTGGCCGGGCGCATATTTCGATTGGACCAGTCCTTCCGGCAAGACGCTGACCCTGACCATCGAGCCAGGCAAAGTGGGCGCGGACCTGCCCGCCGGGCCGACTGGCAAGCCGGGCCCTGGCACCATCCTGGGCGTTGTGGCCACGGAGCAGGGGCCGCACCTGGCCATCGCCGCGCAGGACAAGGCCTACCTGACCCCGCGCGTGACGCCCCAGGGGAAAAAACCCCAGGACGCGCTGGCCTTTGCCAACGGCTACCTCCAGAACATTGGCCAGGGTTAGCGACGTCGCGCATGAAAACCACGAGCGCCGCTGACCCCACAGCTCCGGGCACCTCGCGCAAGCGCCTGTTCATCGGGCTCATCGCCGGGACCTGCGCGCTCGTCTGTGCGCTTCTGGTGCTGCTCTGGGTGGTGCCTTACGTGGGCCTGAGGAACATCCACCCCTATGCCCCGGAGGTGCTGGGCGTG
Organism: Deltaproteobacteria bacterium; assembly: GCA_025350085.1. GTDB lineage: Bacteria > Desulfobacterota > Desulfovibrionia > Desulfovibrionales > Desulfovibrionaceae > Humidesulfovibrio. Next base: position 259 of record JANXYI010000050.1, on the reverse strand, counting down.
GTGCTGGGCACCTTGCTCGTGCTGGTGCTCTGGGCCAGCCTGGGCCTGGTCCTCAGCCTGCTGTTGCCCCGGCCCCTGCCCCTGGCCCGGCGCGTGCGCGGGGTCACGGTGAAGCTGCTCGTGCCCATGATGAGCCTGCTTGGCCGCATGCTCGGCTTTTCCAAGGAGGACATCCACACCTCCTTCATCAAGGTCAACAACGAGATGGTGCTGCGCGAACTGGGAAGCTTCGAGCCCTCGCGCATCCTCCTGCTCATGC
>JANXYI010000041.1 GCA_025350085.1 Deltaproteobacteria bacterium | reverse complement strand
TGAGGGGGTCCGGGGGGAATCATTCCCCCCGGCGGGGTCCAGGGGCAGCGCCCCTGGCCGCAGGCCGAGCTAGCGCGTCTCGGGCCCGGCCCCGGCCGCGTGCTCCAGCGTCGCAAAGAGCCGGGCCGCCACCTCGTCGGGCTCGATGGCCGTCAGGCATTCGCGGCCGCGCTTGCACACTGTTGTGCCGTGCAGCGAGCACGGCCGGCAGGGCAGGTCCTGCTCGAGCACGGTGTCGAAGCGGCCGCTGGGGTAGAAGCCCCAGACCCTCGACGTGGGGCCGAAGAGCGCCACCACCGGGGTGCCCACGGCCGTGCCCAGGTGCATGGGCCCGGAGTCGGCCGTGACGAGCGCCTGGGCCTGGGCGATGAGCGCGCAGGTCTCGCGCAGGGCCGTGCGGCCTGTCAGGTTGCGCGGGTCGTCCAGGGCCTCCAGGTGGTCCGGGTTCTTGCCGATGATGATCCAGTCGAGCCCCTGCCTCTCTATCAGCGGAATGAGGGACAGCCAGTAGCCCATGGGCCAGGCCTTGTCCGGGTGCGTGGCAAAGGGGTGCAGGGCCACGAAGGGCCGGGTCAGGCCCAGGTGCGCCAGGTGCGCTGCCGCGTGCCTGCCCTCGGCCTCGGTCAGGTGGATGACGGGCCGCAGCTCCTCAGGCGGGGGCGCGCTGTCGTCCAGGGCCAGGGCGTAGCGCTGGGGCACGTTCAGGGTGCTTAGGCGCCGCTCCAGGAACTCCAGGGGGAAGCGGCGGTACAGCCGCCGGGTCAGGCCGAACTTGGGGTAGTGCCTGACCGGCCCGTCCCAGCGCAGGGTCAGCGCCAGGGAGCGCAGGGAGCGGTGCAGGTCGATGAAGCCCATGCCCGCGCAGTCCGCGGCGATGCGCCGGGACTTGCGCCACCAGTCGTGGCCGTCGATCTCGTCGAGCGCCACGGGGATGACCTCGTCCACGGCCGGGTGTCCGGCCAGGATGGGCGCAAGCGAGCTCCGGGTGATGAAGGTGAAGCGTGTGCCGTGGGTGCGGTGCCACCAGTCGAGTACGCCCGTGGTCAGGGTCACGTCGCCCAGGGCGCTGGCGCGGAAGACCGCCCATCTGTCGGGAACGTCCCTGATCATCCGCACAATCTCCAGGGCTAATCGTTTGGTCCGGGCCTCAAGCCATGATGATAGAACATGGCCGCCGAGGCGCGTCAAGTCAAGAGTATGGCAGTTGCGCTGGTCCGGGGAAGCTGGTAGGAATTGTCCTGACCGGGTCCTGCCCCTCTGGCCCGCCCGGCCACAAAAAAAACTATGCTGGAACTCATCCTCGCGGTCGCGATAGCCACGGCAGTGTCCATTCTCTGCTCCATCACCGAGGCCGCCTTCTATTCCATCCCCATGAGCCGCATCGAGCAGCTGCGCCGGGAGGGCAAGCGCTCCGGCGAGATCCTGCACGCCCTGCGCCTGGACCTGGAGAAGCCCATCACGGCCATCCTGACGCTGAACACGGCGGCGGCCACCGCGGGCGCGGCCGTGGCCGGGGCGGCGGCGGTGCAGGTCTTCGGCGACCAGTACCTGGTGCTGTTCACCGTGGCCTTCACCATGCTCATCCTGGTGGTGGGCGAGATTTTGCCCAAGACCACGGGCGTGGCCTATGCCCGGCAGCTGGCCCCGGCCCTGGCCAAGCCGCTCTTGGTCATGGTCTGGGTCTGCCTGCCCATGATCTGGCTCTTCGGGCGGCTGGTGCGGCTCATCCGCAGCCGCAAGACCGGGCCCGAGGCCGACGAGGACGACATCCGCGCCCTGGTGGCCCTGACGCGCCAGCAGGGCATCCTCAAGCCCTATGAGGAGTCGGCCATCCGCAACATCCTGGCGCTGGACGACAAGCGCGTGGAGGAGATCATGACCCCGCGCACCGTGGTCTTCTCGCTCCCCGGGGAGATGACCGTGGGCGCGGCCATGGAGGCCAACAGGACCTGGCCGCACACGCGCATCCCGGTCTACGCCGGGGAGGACGCCGAGGAGATCGTCGGCGTGGTCTACCGGCGGCAGGTCTTCGAGGCCGCGGCCAACGACCATTTGGAGCTGCGCCTGGGCGACCTCATGCGGCCGGTGCGCTTCGTGCTCGAGAACCTGACGCTGGACCGCCTGCTGCGCAAGTTTCTGGAGAGCCGCATGCACCTGTTCGTGGTGCTCGACGAGTACGGCGGCATGGCCGGGGTGGTCAGCCTGGAGGACGTGCTGGAGGAGATGCTCGGCAGCGAGATCGTAGACGAGACAGACCAGTTCGTGGACATGCGCGAGCTTGCGCGCATGCGCCGCAGCGAGCTGGTGCCTGCTCAGCGCCCCGGCCAGGGCAACGGCTCGGGCGGGGGCTCGGCCGGGGGCTAGCCCCCGGGCTCGGGTGGACAAGGGCCGAGCGAACGCGTAAAAGACTGCACGCCGTTTTGGCGGCTCCCAGCCATTTTGAGAAGCCGTTGTCCGGAAGTGAAGAGCCAACAACAGCACAAGCGGGAAGAACATGGCCACCAAGGGTGGAAAAGGCATC
>JANXYI010000456.1 GCA_025350085.1 Deltaproteobacteria bacterium | reverse complement strand
CGGCCATGCGGCCGCGCTCGCACACGGCCTCAAAGGAGAGCAGGTCCGGGGCGTCGTAACCGGTCAGGCCCTTGGGGTCGTGGAAGACGATGTACTGAAGCTTGGGCAGATTGTCGCGCAGGCTCAGGACCTTGTCCACCTGCTCCTGGTCCTCGGCCACCACGAGCTTGGCCTCGGAGAGCTCGAAGATGTAGCGCACCTCGTCGGCCGTGGAGTCCTGGTACAGCCCGAGCGCCATGCCGCCCAGCGCCTGGATGGCCAGCTCGGCGAAAAGCCACTCGGGCCGGTTGTCGCCGATCAAGATGACCATGTCGCTTTTGCCCAGCCCGAGCTCGCGCAGGCCGCAGGCGAACTCCGCGGTGAGCCCCAGGTAGTCGCGCCAGGAGTAGGGCTGCCAGACGCCCCACTGCTTCTCGCGCAGGGCGGTGCGGCGTGGGCGCTTACTTGCCTGGGCGAGCAAGAGGGCGGGCAGGGTGGTGTCGTAGGTTCTGGGCATGAAGGGTTTCCTGTGCGCCTAGCGTCCGAAGAAGGTGGCGTCTTCGGTGCCGAGGTAGGCGGCCACGACGTCCTGGTTGGCGCTGATCTCGTCCGGCCGGCCCTGGGCCAGCACCGAGCCGAAGTCCAGCACCACGATCTTGTCCGAGATGTCCATGACCACGCCCATGTCGTGTTCGATGAGGAGCACCGTGGCGCCCCATTCCTCGCAGATGTCCAGGATGTACCTGGCCATGTCCTCGGTCTCCTCAAGGTTCATGCCGGCCATGGGCTCGTCGAGCAGGATGAGCTTGGGCTCCGCAGCCAGGGCCCGTCCGAGTTCCACGCGCTTCTGCACGCCATAGGGCAGATGCCCGGCAGCCTGGTGCCGGAAGGGCGAAAGCCCGAGAAAATCGATGACATCCTCCACCCGGCGACGGTGCTCGCTCTCGTCGTGCCTGGCCCGGCCGAAGTAGGCCACGCTGGACAGGATGCCGTAGCGGATCAGGTGGTGGCGGCCGACCATAAGGTTATCCAGCACGGACAGGCCCTTGAACAGGGCGATGTTCTGAAACGTGCGCGACAGGCCGAGCGCCGTGCGTTTGTACGCCGGAACAGCCAGCAGGTTCTTGCCGTCCAGGTAGATCTCGCCGGAGTCCGGGGTGTAGCGGCCGCTGATGCAGTTCAGGATGCTCGTCTTGCCCGCGCCGTTGGGGCCGATGAGCGAGACGATGCGGCCCTTTTCCACGGAAAAGGCCACGTCGGTCAGGGCCGCGATGCCCTTGAAGGTCAGGGTCACGCCCTTGACTTCCAGCAGCGGGGTCATCAGCGTCATCACTGCCACTCGTGCATGAAGTCCATGGGGCCCATGACCTTGAAGCCGTGCCCCGCAAGCGCCGCGGCAACGGGCGAGGCGTCGTCCGTGGCCACGCGGATGACCACGATGCGCTGGCCGTCGTGGAAGAAGGTGCCTGTGGAGATGATGGACAGGCCCATGCCCGCGATGATCCCGGCGGCCTCATGCAACACGCCCTTGCGGTCCGGGGCCTCGAAGGTGATGCGCGAGCCGCCCTGGCGGTGGCCCATCTCCTCCACCAGCACGTCGAGCATGACGCTGCGGTTGATGTAGCCGATGAGGCCGCCCTGGTGGTCGACAACGGCCAGCCCCGCGAGGTTCAGCTCATACATCATGTTTGCCGCGGCCTCGATCTCGGTCTCCGGTGGGATGCTCTTGATGTCCTTGCGGATGATCTTGTCCACGGTGAGCCGGGTCATGAGGTACTTGACCTCGTGCTTGTCCAGCGAGGTCATGATGCTCGGCAGCGAGGCCGAGAGGTCCTCGGGCCGGACGTAGCCGAGCAGCTTGGCGTTCTCGACCACCAGCAACATGCCGAGGCGGCTCTGGTCCAGCAGCTTCTGGGCCTCGAGCACGGGCGTCTTGGGCGTCACGGTGACGAAGTTGCGCAGCATCTTCAGGCCGACGTACATGGACCCTCCTTGATCTGGGGGCGGCTCAGCCAGACAAAAGTGAACCCATAAAAAAACCTGATTGTCCTTTCGAGTCAAGCGGAAAATGGAGTGAGCGCCCGCCTTGACCAGGATGGACAAGGAAAGCCCGGGATCGTCTGGCAACGATTACGCACGAATATATGCGGGCAAGCGCTACGGCCCATGTTTGGACGCGACGGAACCGACGCAAGCTGGCCGTAGTGCTCGCGGCAATTCATTTGGCCGCCTAGGCCAGCGAAAAGACGGGATAAGCGGAAGGGCGGAAGTCTAGCGCAGCTCGCCCCGGCAGGAGCGCACCTGCAGCTCCTGCAGGATCAGGCGCTCGTACTCCGGGTGCATGCGCTCGTCGGACACGGGCTCGCCAGCGTTGAGGAGCTTGATGAGGTGCTGGGTCTCCTCCCAGAAATCGAGCAACTCGTCGTCGCCCAGGGACTTGATCTGCTCCTCCAGGGAGAGGGTGTCGTCATCGTCGGCAAACTGGCCCATGCGCTATGTATCCTTCGAGGGGTAAAGTTATTCCCGCCGTGGTTCGATGGAAACAAGGGCTGGATAGCCGTTTGTTGTCCGGACGTCAAACAGGGCTGTTTTCGGGCCCGAACGAGCGTGAATGCCGCAAAGCCCGTTGACAAATCCCCAGGATGCTGCAAAGTATTTAAAAGAGAACTGTAGTGTAGGCCGCTTTGGTCATCGCCCGCCCGCTCCCGGGGCGGACAACAAGGAGCCGGAAATGGAAGAAAACGTACGCCGCCAGGACGACACCCTCATTCAGCTCGTCACCTTCAGCATCGGCGACGAGGAGTTCGGCGTGGACATCCTCAAGGTGCAGGAGATCATCCGCACCATGGAGATCACCCGCGTGCCCCGCGCCCCGGAGTTCGTGGAGGGCGTCATCAACCTGCGCGGCAAGGTCATCCCGATCATCGACCTGAGGCGCCGGTTCAAGCTCTCCGACCGCGCCCACGACAAACACACACGCATCATCGTCATTGAAATCAGCAGCATGGTTGTCGGCTTTGTGGTCGACTCCGTGTCCGAGGTGCTGCGCATTCCCGCCAACACGGTGGAGCCGCCCCCGCCTGTTGTGTCCGGGCTGGATTCCGAGTACATCAGCGGCGTCGGCAAGCTCGAGGACCGGCTGCTCATCCTGCTTGATCTGAACAAGCTTCTGAGCAGCGATGAACACGCGGTCCTGGGCACGGCGATCTAGCTAGACCGCCAGGCGAAGGCATTTTTGCCGCCTTTTCGCTGTTCCCGGCGAAGAGGCGGCTTTATTTTCCGCAACCGCATGACGCGACGCCATTATCCGTGGCGCCGCGCGCTGGAGTTTTGGCCGTGCAGTTTCCCCAGGAGTTGAACGAATTTTTCCAGGGCCGTGGCAACGCGCTGCGCGTGTTCAAGAGCGGCCCTGCCACCCAAGCCCTGCTGGCGCACTGCCTGCGCGCGGCCGGGCAGGAGGTGGTCCTGGTGGCTGCGGGCGCGCGGGAGTTTCGCGAGCTGGAGGGCCTGCTCGCCCTGTTCAACGGAGTGCAGAACGAGTTCCTGCCCGCCTGGGAGCGCTCGGTCATCACCCTGCCGCAGCACCTGCCGCGCAAGCCCACCCCCGAGGACTGGTCCGGGCGCTGGGCCGCGCTGCACGCGCTCTGCTTTGGCCGGGGGCCGCGCATCGTGCTTTTGACCGTGGACAACCTGCTGCCGCGCTGGCCCGCGGTGGAGGCCGTGGAGCAGAGTACGCTGACGCTCGCGCGCAATGAGGACCTGTCCCCGGAGATGCTGCTGGAGCAGGCCGTGGCCTGGGGCTACGTGCGTCGGCCCGTGGTCACGAGCCCGGGCGAGATCGCCGTGCGCGGCGACATCGTGGACATCTCCGCTGCTGGCTACCAGCTCCCCCTGCGCCTGGAGTTCTTCGGCGACACGCTCGATGAGATCCGCCTGTTCGACCCGGCCACCCAGCGCTCCCGCGCAGACCTGAAGGAAATGACGCTTTTGCCGGTTTCGCCGGGGCTGCTGGACAAGGGCCGCCTGGACCAGGCCCAGGAGCACTGGCGGCGGCTGCGCATGAGCGGGGAGATGACCCTCGGCCTGGAGCAGGAGCTGGGCGAGCGCGTGGAGCGCTCCGACGCCTGGCTCTGGCCCGGCCTGTTCTATACCGAGGCCGCCAGCCTGGACGCCTTCCTGCCCCAGGACGCGGTGTATCTGCTCGCCTCGGCCCCGGAGCTGCGCAACCGCCTGGGCGACCAGTTTGCCGGCTGGCGCTCGTTTCTGGAGCGCGAGGCCAGCGAGAGCGGCTTCCGCTGGCCGCAGCACGCCCTGTGCTGGCCCGAGGAATCGGCTAGGCGCACCTGGCTCGGCAAGCGCCAGGTGGTCTTCGAGGACCTGGTCATGGGCCAGGAGAAGCATGGCGTGGACCTGCCGGAGAAGTCCTTCCAGAGCTTCCAGGACCTCTTCTGGCGGCCGGACAGCGCGCGCCGTCCCTGGACCGCCCTGACCACGGCCCTCAAGGAATGGGGCACGTCCGGCGCCCAGGTGCTGCTCTCCTTCCACACCGAGCGCTCGCGCCGGAAGTTCCTGGGCCTGGCCAGCCAGGAGGGCCTCGTTGTCGGCACTTCGTTCCAGCCCGGCGGACGCGGGGTGGCCGCGCTCATCTCGCCGCTCAAGGCCGGCATGGAGCTCAGCTTCTGCAACCTGTCCATCCTGCCCGAGGACATCCTCCAGCCCGAGGCCGCGCCTCAGGTCCGCGCCGACCGCAAGAAGGCCTTTGAGGGCCTGACGCGCCACGACGACCTGGGCCTGGACGACCTGCTGGTGCACCGCGACTACGGGGTGGCGCGCTTCGGCGGGCTGCACCACCTGCGCGTCGGCGAGGTGGCCAACGACTACCTGCTGCTGTTCTTCGACGGCGAGGACAAGCTGTATCTGCCCGTGGACCGCCTGAACCTGGTGCAGCGCTTCAAGGGACCCGAGGGCCTGGATCCGCGCCTGGACCGCCTGGGCGGCAGCCTGTGGGCCAAGAGCACGGAGCGCGCGAGAAAGGCCATCGAGAAGATCGCCCAGGACCTGGTGGAGATGTACGCCTTCCGCCGCGTGGCCAAGGGCTATTCCTACGGCCCGCCGGACGAGATGTACCGCGAGTTCGAGGCCACCTTCGGCTTCGAGGAGACCCCGGACCAGTCCAAGGCCATCGATGACGTGTTCGTGGACATGGCCGGGAGCGAGCCCATGGACCGGCTGGTCTGCGGCGACGTGGGCTTCGGCAAGACCGAGGTGGCCCTGCGCGCGGCCTTCCGCGCCGTGTCCGACGGCCGTCAGGTGGCGCTCCTGTGCCCGACCACGGTGCTGGCCGAGCAGCACTACCAGACCTTCACCCGGCGCATGGAGGGCTTCCCGGTGCGCGTGGCCATGCTCAGCCGCTTTGTGCCGCCCACGCGCCAGAAACTGGTCATCGAGGCGGCGCGACGCGGCGAGGTGGACATCTTGATCGGCACGCACCGGCTCATCTCCAAGGATGTGGAGCTGCCGAACCTGGGCCTGCTCATCCTGGACGAGGAGCAGCGCTTCGGGGTCAAGCACAAGGAAAAGCTCAAGCTTCTGCGCAAGAACATCGACGTGCTGACGCTGACCGCTACGCCCATCCCGCGCACCCTCCAGTTGTCCCTCTCGGGCCTGCGCGGGCTCTCCGTCATCGAGACCCCGCCCGAGGACCGCAAGCCCGTGGATACGGCGCTCATCGAACGCGACGACACGCTGCTCATGAACGTGCTGGCGCGCGAGCTGGAACGCGGCGGCCAGGTGTTCTGGGTCTACAACCGCGTGGAGGGCCTGGAGCAGGTGGCGGAGTATGTGCGGGGCCTGGCGCCCGGCGCGCGCGTGGGCCTGGCCCACGGCCAGATGAACGAGCGCGCGCTGGAGGACGCCATGCACGGCTTCTGGCACAAGGAGCTTGACGTGCTGGTCTGCACGGCCATCATCGAGTCCGGCCTGGACTTCCCCAACGCCAACACGCTCATCGTGGACCAGGCCCAGATGTTCGGCCTGGGCCAGCTGTACCAGCTGCGCGGCCGCGTGGGCCGCAGCGACAGGCAAGCCTACGCCTATTTCGTTGTGCCGAGCCTGGAGCGCCTGCCGGAGATCTCCAAGCGTCGCCTGCGCATCATCCTGGAGCTGGACTACCTGGGCGCGGGCTTCCAGGTGGCCATGGAGGACCTGCGCCTGCGCGGCGCGGGCAACATCCTGGGCGAGGTGCAAAGCGGCCAGATCGCCCGGGTGGGCCTGGACCTCTTCTTGGAGATGCTGGAGGAGGAGGTGCGGCGCATCCGCGGCGGCCCGCTCACCCAGGAGACCAACCCGGAGCTGCAGTTCGTGTTTGAGGCGCACCTGCCCGCGGACTACGTCACCGATCCCAAGGAGCGCCTGCGCTACTACAAGGCCCTGTCCAGCGCGCGCGGCCAGACCCTGCTGGTGGAACTGGCGGCCGAGATGCGCGACCGTTTCGGGCCGCTGCCCGAGTCGGCCCAGAACTTCCTGGCCGTGCTGGAGGCCAAGGCCGTGCTCTCCCGGCTGCAGGTGCTCCGGGCCGAACTTGCGCCCGGCCGCGCCGTGCTCATCTGGGGCCAGCAGACCGGGGCCGTGAGCCCGGAGGCGCTGGTGGCCTGGGTGGGTGCCCATACGCGCCAGGCAAGGCTCTTGCCGCCCTCCAAGCTCGAGGTGCGCTACCCCGAGGGCCTGGACGTGCGCGGCGGGTTGGAGTACTTGCGCTCGGAACTGGAGACGCTTTTAACCGGCAACGCGAGCTTGCCGGACAAGGCCGGGAGCTGATGCCCACGTCCACACCCACGTCCACGTCCCCATCCCCGTCCCCATCCACGCCCCCATCCACATTTGGGTGCGCGCGGGCCGCACTGCCTGTCGTCACGCTCCTGGCGCTCTTTGCGCTTTTGGCGCTGCTGGCTCTGTGTGTCGCTGGCTGCGGCCGCAAGGCTGAGGGCGATGTGGGCGTGGTGGCCAAGGTCAACGGTCGGCCCATCCGCCTGGAGATGCTGGAGTTCCAGTACGACCTGCTGCATTTCGACGCCTTTTCCGGCTCCCTGCCCACCGTGGGCGCCCTGCGCGAGGCCTACGGCCAGATTCTGGGCGGGCTCGTGGCCATGGAGCTGGTGAGCCAGGAGCTGGAGAAGCGCGGGCAGGAGGTCAGCGATGCGGAGCTGGCCGAGGCCGAGGCCAAGGTCCGCGCCGACTATCCCGAGGACAGCTTCGACCAGATGCTGGCCGACGAGTTCGTCGACCTGGCCATGTGGCGCAGGCACCTGCGCTACACCTGCGGGGTGGAGAAGTTCCAGCGCCTGGTGCTGCGGCCCCAGATCCACCTGGACTACCGCGAGGTCGAGGCCTACTACCGCGAACATGTGGCCGATTTCCGCCTGCCCGAGCGCCTGCGCCTGGTGGTGGTCCACGGGCCGAGCCGGGACACGGTGGACAGGGCCCTGGCGCTCTACCGGCAGCAGAAGAACGTCAAGGCCGTGGCCGAGGCCTTTCCCGGCATCCAGGCGCGTGAGGTCACAGTGCCCCGCGAGCTCGTGAGCGCCCCCTGGACCGAGGCCCTGCACAGCGCCCAGCCGGGCGGACCGGGCGTGGTCGTGGCGGGCCGGGGCGTGTTCGAGGGGCTGCTGCTCCTGGAGCGTCTGCCTGCGCAGACCCTGGACGTGACCCAGGCCTATACCCAGGTGGAGGCCGCCCTCGTGGAGCAGCGCCTCCAGCAGGCCCTGGACGCCTGGCTGACCAAGGCCGTGGACGCCTCGGTGATCCTGGTGAGCCAGCGCCTGCTGCACAAGGAGGACGACGAGGACCTGCCGCCCGAGGCCTCGCCCGCGGAGGCGGGGCAGCCGGGTGCGCAGGAGGGCGTTGCCAGCGGCAACGAGACCGGATAAGGCTTCCTGTTGAGACGAGTCCGCCGCAGTGGCGGGCCGCTGGTTCGTTTTTTCCGCTGCTTCGAGGAGACCTATGCGCCCATTTCGGTTTTCCAGGATCGGCCTTGCGGCCCGGCTGACCCTTGTGCTGGTCCTGCTTGCCCTTGCCGGCGTTGCCCAGGCCGCCGACACCGTGCTGGACAGCATCGTGGTCACGGTCAATGGCAAGATCATCACCCGCTACGAGCTTGAGGAGCGCCTGCGCCCGGTCCATGAGCAGCTGCGAGGGCGCACCCTCGGGCCGGACGAGCTGCGGCAGGTGAGCATGCTCCGCAGCCAGGCCCTGGAGCAGATGATCGACGACATCCTCATCCTGCAGGATGCCGAGCGCTATAAGCTCAAGGTCACCGATGTCGAAGTGGATGAGCAGATCAAGGTCTTCCGCGAGAAGCGCAAGCTGGACGACGCGGAATTCAAGAAGCAGCTGGATCTCTTGCGCATCACCCTTGATGAGTTCAAGCGCAACATGCGGCGCGACATCATCAAGCACCGGCTCATCGGCGGGGTGGTCACGTCCAAGGTCGTGGTCACGGACACCGAGGTGGAACAGCAGTACAATGCGCGCAAGGCCGAGTACTCCAAGGACAGCATGGTCCAGCTGGCGCTCATCCTGCTGCCGGCCGGGAAGTCGGCCACGGAGCTCAAGGCGGCCATCGAGTCCGGGCAGATGACCTTTGCCCAGGCTGCGGACAAGTTCACCCAGGGACCTGGGGCCGGGCACGGCGGCGACATTGGATTCATCGCCTGGAAGGATTTGGCGCCGGGGTGGGGCGAAGTCCTGCGCGGGCTCAAGCCCGGTCAGGTCGCCGAACCCATCCGCGTTCAGGACTTTGAAGGCCTGCTCCAGGTGGTCAGCACCAAGGAGGGCGAAGAGATCCCCCTGGAGGCCGTACGCGATCAGATCTACAACTCCCTGCACGAGGGCAAGTTTGAAAAGGTCTTTCAGGACTACATGAAGAAGCAGCGCGAGAAAGCCGTCATCGAATACAAGAACGTGTAGTTAGTTCAGCGGGTGCCGGGCATGGCCATGAATTTGTTGGAAGTCGGAGCTCTACTGCAGAGGGAGCGCGAGCGGCGGGGGAT
>JANXYI010000169.1 GCA_025350085.1 Deltaproteobacteria bacterium | reverse complement strand
CCCACTGCCAAGGGGCACGCCCCCTTGCGGGGGAGCCCGAGGGGCAGCGCCCCCTCGGCTTCTTCCCACACCACCGCGCAGCACAAGGCCGGTACCCATGACCAGCACAGGCCAGCAACATCCCGACACGCACCTCTGGGCAGTGCTGCTGGCCGCGGGCAGCGGCGCCAGATTGGCCCCGGCCCTGGCGCAAGGCGGCGCTGCGGCCCTCCGCAAGCAGTATCTCGATCTCGAGGGCGCGCCCCTGTTCTGGCACAGCGCCCGCACCCTGGCCCGCGTACAGGCCGTACGCGGCCTTGTGTTCGTGTTCCCGCCCGAGGATCTGGAACGCCAGGCTGCCGTGGTGGCGGAGCTGGACGCCGGGGACCCCCTTGGCCTGCCCTGGCGCTGTACCGCTGGCGGCCTGCGCCGGCAGGACTCCGTGCGCCTGGGCCTGGCTGAACTGCCGAAAGACTGCACAGCCGTGCTCGTGCACGACAGCGCCCGGCCCTTTGTCTCGGCCGAGCTGGTCCGCCGCGTGGCCGCGGCCCTTTCGGGGAAGGCCGTGGCCGCCATCCCCGGCCTTGCGGTCACGGACACCATCAAGGCCGTGGACCTGGGCAACCTTGTTGTGGACACCCCGGACCGCGCCTGCCTGCGCGCCGTGCAGACGCCCCAGGGCTTCCTGCTGGCCCCGCTCGCCGCCGCCCACGCCCGCGCCGAGGCTGAGCTCTGGGAGGTCACGGACGACGCGGGCCTCATGGAGCGCGCCGGACACCCTGTCATCATCGTCCCCGGCGAGGAGGCCAATGTGAAGATCACCACCCCGGCCGACCTTGACCTGCTGACATCCACCATGAACGGGGCGAAGCCCCCCCCGCGCACGGGCTGGGGCTATGACGTGCACCGCTACCTCGGGTCCAGCGAGACGCATGCCCAGGCTAGGCCCATGATCCTCGGCGGCATCGCCATCCCGGGCGCGCCCATGGTCATCGCCCACTCGGACGGCGACGTGCTGCTGCACGCGCTCACCGACGCGCTTTTGGGCATTGCCTGCGCCGGGGATCTCGGCCAACTCTTTCCGGACACCAACGCGCGCTTCGAGAACATGCCGAGCGCCGTGTTCGTCACCGAGGCCCTGCGCCTTGTGCGCGCCGCGGGCTTTCGGCCCGTGCATGCGGATCTGACCGTCATTGCCCAGATCCCGAAGCTCGGCCCGCACAAGGCCCGCATGGCCGCGCAGATCGCCCAGCTGCTGGAGCTTGCGCCCGGGGCCGTGAACGTCAAGGCCACCACTGAGGAGGGCCTGGGCTTCACCGGTGAGAAGCGCGGGCTCAAGGCCGTGGCCGTGGTCACGGCCCTGCCGGGGTAGGGGCGCAGCGCGCGCAGTAACGTCTAAATGGAGCCCCCGGTTGACTGCGCTTTGACCTTGGGCATATGCAGGAGGCGGCTGCCGCCTGCCCTGTGCGGCCCGAGAGGAGCGCCCGTGTTTGCCAAAAAGCCCCTGTTCCGCCTGAACATCCGCCGCCGCGTCCTCTTGGGGATGCTGCTCTCGGTGCTGGCCGTGGGGCTCATCGGCACTTTCTCCTACCATTCCCTGGCCCAGATCGAACGCAAGATGGGCTTCATCGAGGTCATCGACGACCTGGGCAACACCATCCTGGAGATCCGCCGCTACGAGAAGAACTACATGCTCTATGGCCAGCAGGAGGACTACGACGAGAGCCGGGCCTACGCGGCCAAGGCCCTGGACATCCTGGCCAGGCTGGAGGGCAATGCCGCGGAATTCGGGCTCTCGCAGGAGCACGCCTCGCTCAAGACCACCCTGGCCGACTACGAGGCCCAGTCCGGGCGGCTCCATGCGCGGCAGAACCAGGGCTCGCGCGTACCCCAGCCCGAGCTGGAGCGCCTGCGCGACTCGGGCAAGCAGTTGGTGGACCTGTCCCAGAACCTGGTGACCCACGAACGCGCGCGCGTGCTGACCATCGTCCAGTCCCTCAAGCGTCAGCTGCTGCTCTCGGTGGCGGTGTTCCTGGCCCTGGGCGGCGGGTTCCTGTTCCTGCTGGGGCACAGGACGATCATGGCCCTGCGCAGCATCGAGCAGGCCGCTCACGAGATCGCCAAGGGCCGCTTCACGACCCTGGTCCCGTCCGGCTCGGACGACGAGCTGGAGCGCGTGGCCGGGGCCTTCAACCACATGACCGCCGAGCTGCAGAAGCGCCAGGACCAGCTGGTGCGCGAGAAGAAGCTCTCCTCCATCGGCGTGCTGACAAGCGGCGTGGCCCACCAGTTGAACAACCCGCTGAACAACATCAGCACCTCCTGCCAGATCCTCATGGAGGAGGGCACCGAGGCCGATCCCGTGTTCACGCGCAAGCTGCTGGGCAACATCGACCAGGAGGTGGCGCGCGCGCGGGACATCGTCAAGGGCCTGCTGGAGTTCTCGCGGGCCAAGGAGTTCGAGCTCAAGCCCACGGTGCTCGCCGAGGTGGTGGAGCGCTCGGTGCGCCTGGTCTCCAGCCAGGTGCCGGCCGGGGTGGAACTCGTCCGGGACGTGCCGCCGGAGCTCGTCCTGCCCATGGACGCCCAGCGCATGCAGGAGGTCTTCATCAATCTGTTCATCAACGCCCTGCAGGCCATCAAGGGCCCCAGCGGGCGCATCACCATCAGCGCCAGGCGGGACGCCGAGCGCGGCCAAGTGGTGGTCACCGTGGCCGACACGGGCATCGGCATCGGCCCGGAGGACCTGGCGCGCATCTTCGACCCCTTCTTCACCACCAAGGAGGTGGGCAAGGGCACGGGCCTCGGGCTGTCCATCGTCTTCGGCATCGTGGAGCAGCACCAGGGCGAGATCACCGTGGAGAGCGCACCAAACCAGGGGGCCAGCTTCATCCTGCGCCTGCCCCTCACGACCCTGGCCGTGACCGACGACGGGAGCCAGACGTGAGCGCGGGCCGGGTGCTCGTGGTGGACGACGAGGCCATCGCCCGGGAGAACCTGGTCCACGCCCTGGTGCGCGCAGGCTACGAGGCCGAACACGTGGCGGACTCCCGCGCCGCCCTGGCCGAGCTGGACCGCGTCCAGTACGACCTGCTGCTCACGGACCTGCGCCTGGGCGAGGCGAGCGAACTGGATGGCATCGGCCTCATGGAGCGCGCGCGCAAGCTCTTTCCCGGCCTGGAGGTTGTGGTCATGACCGGCTACGCCACCGTGCCCGGCGCCGTGGTGGCCATGAACCGGGGCGCCTTTTCCTACCTGGCCAAGCCGCTCAACCTGGACGAGGTGCGCGCGCTGACCGCCAGGGCCGTGGAGAACAGCCGCCTGCGGCGCGAGGTGCTGGATCTGCGCCAGCGTCTCAAGGACCGCGACGCCCCGCCGCTTCTGGTGGGCCGCAGCCAGGCCATGGCCAGCCTGATGGGGACCATCGCCCAGGTGGCGCCCACGTCCTCCACCGTGCTCCTCCTGGGCGAGACCGGCACCGGCAAGGAGCTGGTCGCCCGGGCCATCCACCACGCCAGCCAGCGCGCGGGCCGCCGTTTTTTGGGCGTGAACTGCGGGGCCTTCAGCGAGGAGCTTTTAGCCAGTGAGCTCTTTGGCCGCGAGAAGGGCGCCTTTACCGGGGCCACGGAGCGCAAGGCCGGGCTCTTCGAGGCTGCCGAGGGCGGCACCCTGTTCCTGGACGAGGTGGGCGAGATGACGCCGTCCATGCAGGTGCGCCTGCTGCGCGTGCTCCAGGAGCGCAAGATCCTGCGCGTGGGCGGCACCACGGACATCCCGGTGGACGTGCGCGTCATCGCGGCCACGAACAAGGACCTGGCCGTGGAGGCCGAGACCGGGGCCTTCCGCCTGGACCTCTACTATCGCCTGAACGTCATCACCCTGCGCCTGCCTGCCCTGGCCGAACGGCGCGAGGACATCCCGCTGCTCGCCCGACACTTCCTGTTCAAGTACTCCGAGCTGCTGGGCCGCGAGGTGCGCGAACTCGCGCCCGAGGTGCTGGACATCCTGGCCAGCTACCCCTTTCCCGGCAACATCCGCGAGCTGGAGAACCTCATGGAGCGCGCCGTGGTCCTGGCCGAGGGGCCTGTAGTGGAAGCCCGGCACCTGCCGCCGGAACTGCAGCTGGACCAGCCGCGCCTCAAGACCTCGCGCCACGGAGGCCTGCCGACCCTGGAGGAGAACGAGCGCCAGCACATCCTCTGGGTGCTGGAGCAGACCGGGGGCAACAAGTCCCGCGCCGCCGAGATCCTGGGCATCGACCGGGCCTCGCTCTGGCGCAAGCTCAAGCGCGCCGGGCTGAACTAGGCAGGAGAAGAGGCCTCCGGCGGCCGGGGGGCCTGATGCCCCCCGGTCCCCCCCGTTACGCGAAGGGTTCCTGTCAGCGCAAAGCCGCCGACAGGAACCCTTCGCTTTTGGGTGGTCAGGGGAAGTGAATGGGAGAGGGCCTTTGGCCAACGCTCCCCAAATGGGCCAACAGCGGGCGGGGTTTTCCGAGCGTCTTCGCTCGGAAAACCTGTGCGCATTGCCAGGGCCAAGTCTAGCCAACGCGTCTGCCCGCGCTACCCCGGACCAGACCCTATGGGGGGCCCAAGGGGCCTCAGGCCCCTTGGCCGCCGGAGGCATATTCTCTTCTCTTCAGCCTTTGGGCTCCAGCACCTCGTCCACGACCTCGGCGGCTTCCGAGGCGAGCACGATCTTCAGTTGCGCGCGGATGTCCGGCTCCAGGCCTTCGGCCTCGGGCCGGTTGGTAGCGGGCAGGATCACGGTGTGCACGCCGCCGCGCAGCGCGGCCAGGACCTTTTCGCGGATGCCGGCCACGGGCAGCAGTGTGCCGCCGAGGGACATCTCGCCGGTCAGGGCCACGCCGGGTTTGGCCGGGCGTCCGGTCAAAAGCGAGAGCAGGGCCATGAGGATGGTCACGCCCGCCGAGGGTCCGTCCTTGGGGATGGCCCCGGCCGGGATGTGGATGTGTAGGTCCTGGGCGGCGAAGAAGCCCGGGTCCAGGCCAAAGGCCTCGGCGTTGCCGCGGATGAAGCTGAGCGCGGTCTGGGCGGATTCCTTGAGCACGGCGCCCAGCGACCCGGTGAGCAGAAGCTGGCCGGTGCCGCGCATGCGGGCGGCCTCAACCAGCACGATCTCGCCGCCGGAATCGCTCCAGACCAGGCCGTTGACCACGCCGGGCCGCAGGACCGGGCGCGCGGACTCGTGGGTGTGGCGCCGCGGGCCGAGCAGGCTCGTGACGAGCGCGGCGTCCACGTGGTCCGGGTATTTGCCAGGGGAGCCGGGCCGGGCGCAGGCGCCGGGGCTGGTGCCGGGGGTGGTGTCGCTGGTGCCGGGGGGGCTATCCTTCAGGGCGACGCGCGCCAGCTTGCGGCACACGCTTCCGATCTCGCGGTCCAGGTTGCGCACCCCGGCCTCGCGCGTGTAGTCGCGGATGATGGTGCGCACGGCCTCGGGCAAGAAGACCGGGAAGGGGTGCGTCAGGCCGTGCTCGGCGCATTGGCGCGGCACCATGTGCCTCAGCGCGATCTGCTCCTTCTCGGTCTCGGTGTAGCCGGGGAAGTGCACGACTTCGAGGCGGTCCTGCAGGGGCGCGTCCAGGCGCGAAAGGTCGTTGGCCGTGGCGATGAACATGACCTGGGACAGGTCAAAGGGCACGTCCAGGTACAGGTCCAGGAACTGGCGGTTCTGCTCGGGGTCGAGGATCTCCAGGAACACCGCGCCCGGATCGCCGCGGAAGTCCTGGCCGACCTTGTCGATCTCGTCGAGCATGATCACCGGGTTGTTCACGCCGAGGCGGCGCACGGCCTGGATGATCTTGCCGGGCATGGCCCCGACGTAGGTGCGCCGGTGGCCGCGCAGCTCGGCCTCGTCGCGCATCCCGGCCATGGACATGCGGTGGAACTTGCGGCCCAGGGCCTCGGCGATGGCCATGCCGATGGAGGTCTTGCCCGTGCCCGGGGGGCCGGTGAAGCAGAGCACCGGGCCGCGCGCGGGCGCGAAGGCCTTTCTCTGGCCCAGCACCTCGCGCACGGTGGTGCGCAGCTCGTCCAGGCTGATGGGCTTGGTCAGGTAGTGGGCCGCGCCGGTGCGCATGGCCTGCACCGCGGAATGGACCGTGGCGTAGCCGGTGACGATGATGATCTGCGTACTGGGTGACAGGTGCCCGGCCTCGGCGAGCAGCGTCATGCCGTCCATCTTGTCCATCTTGAGGTCCGTGACGATGAGGTCGAAGCTCCAGGCGCGCACCAGCTCCAGGGCTTCCAGGCCGTTGGCCGCGGTATGCACGGCGTAGCCTTCTTTTGTCAGCACGTGCTCCAGGTTGGTCCGCGCGATCTCCTCGTCGTCCACCACGAGCACGTGGGGCGGGGAGCTGGCGGCAAGCGTTCGACCGGCCAGGTATTCCAGCAGGCGCTCCTTGACGTGGTCCAGGCCAAAGTGCCGGTCGGAGAGGGTTCGCTCCACACGCTGGAAGTCCAGGCAGTCCTCGGTGGCGCTCTTCCAGGGCATGCTGGAGAGCCAGTCGATGTAGTTCTGCCCGATGGCGTACTCGGCCACGGACGGGTCGGTCTTGTCCAGGCGCGACAGCTCCTTGGCCACGATGGCGGCCACGGATTCCGGCAGGCCCGCGTCCTTCACCTGGCCGCGCAGCTCGTCCAGGCCCTTGCCCGCGACCGGCGCCTGCTCGTCTTCTGGTTTGCGGAAAAAGATCATCCTCGTCCTCCCCGGCGCCGTTAACAGCGCCTGCTCACGGCCATTCAAGCCTGCTCTACGCCTGCCGTTCCCTTTGTGTCAAAGGCTGCCCCATCATCGTCCGTCTGTGCACGTCTTCTGCCCCATTTTATGGCCGCGCCTCTCCTGGTCCAGCCGGTGTTGCAAAAGGCAACGCTCTGGGTGGTGCGGTGTTGCACGGGCTACGCCAAATGATTTCAGCGTGTTACCATGACAGCTCCGGCCAACCGTTGCAACTTGCAACGGGCCCGGGTCTGTTGCCGGGGGTGGCGTTGAATGTATCCACTGTTATTTCGGCATGTTGTCATAAACTGCCCCCACGGCATGGCTCTTGGAATAATCGGGCCAACACCAACGCTAACCCGAGGGGTTGCCATGACCAGCTTACGTGAAACCATCGAAACGTCCTTTGCCGCCTCTGCCTTTGCCGAACGCAACCTGGACCAGGATGCGCGCGAGATCCTGGGCAAGAGCAAGGCCCGGCCCCAGGCTGACGCCGCCCGGCCCGACGCCAAGACCAGACGCCCGCGCCCCAGCCTCAAGGCTTAAGGCCGCGGCCAGGAAACCAGCCATGCGCAAGTCGATGCACACCATCCGCGAGGGTCTGACCCTCGGCCAGAAGCAGCCGGGCATTTCCCTGCAGCAGCGAGGGGGCTGGCGCGAAGCCGTGGAAGCCTACGGCGAGGCCCTGTCCCTGGCCGAGGCCGGGGAGCTGGACAGCGCCCGGGAAATCCTGGGCGAGTACCATGCCGAGCACCGCAAGATCCTGGTGTTGGCGGAGCGCGACGGTGTGCCCGAGGCCATGGTCGCCTATGCTGTGAACCTGGCCGAGCGCCTGGGCTTTGATCTGGTGCTGCTGAGCATCGACGAGGCGCCCCGCAGCGGCGGGCTATTTGAACAGCGGGTCCGCGAGGGCAAGCAGACCCTGCTCGATGAGGCCGCCCGGCGCGGTGTCTCCTGCGCGCACATCCTGCGCCAGGGCGCCCGCGACGAGGTGCTGAACACCGTGAGCGTGGAACTCAAGCGCGTGGAGTTCGTCATCACCCGCAGGCCCGAGGCCGAGCGGCGTGGCGCGGCCCTGACCGTGCCGGAATTTTCCTTGAAGTGCTGAGCCGCCGCCGCGCGGACGCCGGAGACCCTAGTCCACCAGACGGCCGAGCCGTCCAAAATACAGACGCAATGGAGGAAACAATGGCTCAGGAAATGACGAAGAAGCAGGCCTTGGTGAGGATGATCGGGTTCGGTATGGCCAGCGCGGCCGTGTTCGGCACGGTATTCCATTTTGCCAGCCCCATCACCGAGATCTTTTCGCGCGGGGGCATGTATGCTGCCCTGCCCATCGCCACGGTGTTCCTGGTCTCCTACGTGCACGGAGCCTTTGCCTCCAATCTGTGGAGCGCGCTCGGCATCGAGGCCAAGCGCCCGGCCAAGGCCGTGCAGCCGACCAAGACCAAGCGCCCCGAAGTGCGCGCTACCCTGAACGCCTAAACCGCGCACAAGACAAGGAGACACCAATGGACGTCGCCCTCGACAGCCTGAAGTTCATCGACCTGACCGCTTCCTCCATCGCTTTCCTGTTCATCGTCGGCTTCATCGGCGGTCTGGTCAGCGGCTTCATCGGCTCCGGCGGGGCCTTTGTGCTCACCCCGGGCATGATGAGCCTGGGCGTGCCCGGCACCGTGGCCGTGGCCAGCAACATGTGCCACAAGTTTCCCAAGGCGCTCGTCGGCGCCATCAAGCGCTTCCGGTACGGCCAGGTGGACATCAAGCTTGGCCTGGTCATGGCCGCCAGCGCTGGCGTGGGCGTGCAGGTGGGCATCAAGATCCAGAACATGATCCTGGCCGCCTGGGGCCAGGCAGGCTCGAACCTGTACGTGAGCCTGTCCTTCGTTGCCGTGCTGGTCCTGGTGGGCGGCTACGTGTTCCGCGACGCCATGACCTCCGGCAAGCGCGGCGCCGCCGAGGCCGTAGCGCCCCTGGC
>JANXYI010000438.1 GCA_025350085.1 Deltaproteobacteria bacterium | reverse complement strand
AAGTGTGCGAATCCCTCAATATTCCGCTTTTCACCGAGCGCCAGGACATCGCGGCTCAGGCGCAAACGTCAGGCGTGGGCCTGGAAGAGGCCGGTCTCAAGCCGGACACGCTCCAGGAACGCATACCGCGCTGTGCGCCCGGCCTCTTCCAGGCCCACGCCTGACGTTTGCGCCTGAGCCGCGATGTCCTGGCGCTCGGTGAAAAGCGGAATATTGAGGGATTCGCACACTTGCGCCACGAAGTGGCCGTCGTCCGGGGATTCCGGCCGCAGGCCGTGGTCCAGGTGCGCGGCGGCCACAGAACCGCCCTTGGCCTGGCAGAGCAGGTGCGCGATGAGGAGCAGGGCCGTTGAGTCCGCGCCACCGGAGCAGGCCACCAGGCAGCGCTTGGCCGGGAAGTCGCAGCCAAGCTCCAGGGCCGCGAACCGGCCGATGCCGAGGCAGAACCGGGCCGCCTTGCGCGGAAGGTCCTGCAGCCGCAGCGCTTTTCCGTCCATGGCTACACGGACCATGCCTACACGGAGATATCCAGATCGCGGATAAAGGCGTCGAGGAAGTCCATGATGAACGCGCGCTGCATGGGCGTGGCGTACATGACGCAGGAGCAGCGCAGCTTGCTTTGGGCGCGCACCAGGAGCTCCAGCTTGAGGCTGGTCTCGTCCGGCACCTCGAGCACGAAAATGTACGGCCCGCATTCACCAAAGTGCTCGCGCTGCTCGTCGGTGAGCTGGTCAAGGGGCACGGGCAGGTAATAGATGCCGTCGAGGGACCCGGACAGGCCCTGGTCCTGGAGCCGCTGGCGCACGAGACAGAGCTGTTCGGGCAGGAAATCCTCGATGAGATAGGTGCGCATGGCCTAGTCCCTGCCCTCAGGCTTCTGCGGATCGTCGTCGTGAGGATTTTGGGGCTCCGTGTCGCCAGGATCTTGAAGCGCATCTTCGCGGCAGCACTCGCAGTCGATGGTTTCGTCCTCAAGGGTGCGGCGGTCCAGGTGCGCGTCCGGGCTCACCTGATCGGCGTCGAGGTTGAAGATGCGCCGGGTCATGTCGATGAAGCGCTCGGCCGTGCCTTCCTCGCGCGTGCGGCGCTTGAGGAAGCAGATGGGCTCGTGCAGGAGCTTGCGGCTGACAGAGCTGACCAGCACCTCCAGGGCCTGCCGGGTCTCGTCGTCCACCGCGCCCAGGCGCTTGAGGGTCTTGGCCAGCTCGCGGCCTGCCACTTCCTCGGCCCGGCCCAGCAGGTCGGTGATGGTCGGCTGCAGGGCCAGGGCCTTGAGCCAGCTGGCAAAGGCCTGGGTCTCGATGTCCACGATGGCCCGGGCCTTGACCGCCTCGCCCTGGCGCGCGCTCATGTTCTCCTCCACAACCTCCTTCAGGTCGTCGATGTCGTAGAGGTAGACGTTGTCCAGGCCGTTGACGTCCGGGTCGATGTCGCGCGGCACCGCGATGTCGATGAAGAACATGGCCCGGTTGCGGCGTTTTTTGAGTACCTCGCGAATGTCCCTGGCCCTGATGATGGCCGTGGGCGAGCCTGTGGAGCTGATGACTATGTCCACGCCCTTGAGCTGCTCGACCATGTCCTCGAAAAACACGGCCTCGCCGTGCATGGTCTTGGCCAGTTCCTGGGCGCGTGCGTAGGTGCGGTTGCAGATAAACAGCTTCTCGATGCCCGAGGCCAGCAGATGCGTGGCAGCCAGCTCGGCCATTTCGCCCGCGCCCACGAGCATGGCCGTCTTGCCGGTCAGCTCGCCGAAGATCTTCTTGGCCAGCTCCACGGCCGCGTAGCTGATGGACACGGCGCTTGAGGCAATGGCCGTCTCGGTGCGTACGCGCTTGGCCACGGAAAAAGACTTGTGCAGCAGGCGGTTGATGATGACCCGGGCCGTGCCGGTCTCCACGGCCTTGCGGTAGCTGGTCTTGAGCTGGCCCAGGATCTGCGGCTCGCCCATGACCATGGAATCCAGGCTGGCGGCCACGCAGAACAGGTGCGTCACGGCGTCCAAGCCCGCGTGGAGGTAGGTATGGCTGCGCAAGGTCTCGGGATCACCCTGGCAGGTCTCGGCCCAGTGGGCCAGCACGGCCTCGGCCAGGTCGATGCCTGCGCAGCGTTCATTGTCCGCCACCACGAGGATCTCCACGCGGTTGCAGGTGGACAGGGCCAGGACCTCGCGCAGGGGGCAGGCCTCAAGCAGGCTCTTTTCGAAGTCCGCGACGTTTGTGAGCGCGAACTTCTCGCGCACGTCCACGCCTGCGGTGCGGTGGTTCAGCCCCACCAGGTGGATGATCTTTTCCATTACGGCTTGAACCCGTGGAAGGTTGTGGGCACCAGGAAGTTGATGCCGAGCATGGACAGCACGGTGAGCAGGAACACGCAGATGGCCATGACCGCGGGCTTGCGGCCCCGCCAGCCCATGGCCAGGCGCTGGTGGAACAGGTAGGCGTAGAGCACCAGGATGATCAGCGCCATGATCTCCTTGGGGTCCAGCGAGAACACGCGCCGGGCCGAAAGCCAGGCCCAGACATAGCCCGAGGCCAGGCCGAGCGTGTACAGCGGGAACCCGGCCAGGCTGACGAAGTGGTTCACGCGGTCAAAGGTGTCGAGCGAGGGCATGTCCTTCTGGAAATGTTTCAGGCCCGCCTTGGTCTTGATGCGCTTTTCCAGATGCAGGAAGGCCAGCCCGGCGCCAAAGGCCATGGCGAGCAGGGCCATACTGGCGAACAGCGTGCCGATGTGCAGCAGGAAAAACAGGCCCGAGAGCATGGGCGGCAGCTTGGCGCTCACCCCGGCCGTGGCATTGGCCGCGATGTACAGCACCAGCGAAAGCGGCATGGCCACCACGGCCAGGAACTTGAGCTTGAGCCGCCACCAGAGCAGCAGGAAGATGAACAGGATGCCCCAGCCGAGCAGACAGAACAGGAAGCGCCCGGCAGTGAGCGCCTGGGCCGCGTCCGCCCCGGCCGCCAGCTGCGCCAGGTCCATGGTGTGCAGGGCAAAGCCCAGGGCGGCCAGCCCCAGGGCTGCGTTCTTGAGCAGCTCCTGACGCAGGGCCGAGCCCACGACGAACAGCACGGTGCCCAGGAAGTACAGGCCGATGACGAGGATCGGGAGCAAATCAGGCAGGGCCATGCAGGATCTCCGTGATCTGGTCGTGCAGTTGGGGCGGAATATGGGCGAGGAGCTCCGCCTGGGCCAGGGCCGTGTCGCCATTTTTCAGGGCTTCCAGCAGGCGTGAGCCCACCAGGGAGCGGAAGGTCTCGGTGTTGGCCCCGGTGTCCTGGCCCAGCGACAATACGCGCGGCCTGAGCCGACCCATGAGGTCGAGGAACAGGGCATACTCCTGACCATAGGCTTCCTGCAAGTCCTTGCGGATGCGCTTGGCCAGGGCCGGGCTCTGGCCGCCCGTGGACACGGCCATGGTCAGCTCGCCGCGCTGGACCGTGGCCGGTACGATGAAGGAGCACTGTTCCGGCTGGTCCACGATGTTGCAGAGCACCCCGCGCGCCAGGCAGAGGTCGCTGATCTGTTGGTTGACCGCAGGACTGCTGGTGGAGGCGATGGCCAGGAACACCCCGTCCAGGTCAGCCTCCTGAAAGTCGCGCTGGGCAAACCTGAGGCCGGGCCGCTCCAGCAGCGTACGCAGGGCCGCCTCCGGCTGATTGCGGTCAATTATGAGGATGCTGGCAGCATGAGCGTCGGCCAGGGTCTCGATCTTGCGCAGGCCCACCTGGCCCGCGCCCACCACGAGGCAAGACCGGCCCTCAAGGCTCACGAACATGGGGTAGTAGCGCATCGGCCAAGCATAGCAAATCCTTGCCCGGTCTGTAAAATGGCAATGCAGGCATTCTTGCCAGATTCCCCGGCCCTGGGATAGGGTGCCTGAACATTGCCACAACACCCTGCACAGGAGACCCACCCGGCCCATGTCCGCCTCCCTCGTCATCCAGCTGGCCCGCTTCGGCGACCTCGTGCAGACCAAGCGCCTGCTGTTGTCGCTTGTGCGGGAGCCGGACAGCCAGGTCCACCTGTGCCTGGACGAGTCGCTGGCGCCGCTGGCCCGGCTCTTGTACCCGGCAGTGGTCCTGCATCCCATCACGGCCCACGGCACGGCCCTGGCCAAACTCCCGCGCGGGGAACAGGCGCGCCTGCTGCTCACGAAGAACGTCCCGGCCTTCCGCGAACTGGCGGGCATGTCCTTTGACCGGGTGTACAACCTCAACTTTTCGCCCCTGAACTTCCGCCTGGCCGCGCTCTTTGACCCGGCCCTGGTGCGCGGGCACGTGTGGAAAGACGGCCAGGAGATTGTGGGCCAGTGGGCCAGGCTGGCCATGCGCTGGTCCTCCATGCGCCGCCTCGGGCTCAATATCGCGGATTTCTGGGCCTGGCACCACCCGGCACCTGTGGCCGCAGACGAGGTCAACTTTGTGGCAACGGGAAAAGGCGGGGGCCTGGGTGTGGTCCTGGCCGGACGCGAGTCCCGGCGTTCCCTGCCGCCCAAGATCCTGGCCGGGCTGGTCACGGCGCTCCTTGACCTGCGCGGCGGAGGGCTCACGCTGCTTGGGAGTAAGTCCGAAGCCCAGGCTGCGCGGCAGCTTGCGCGCGAACTCCCGGCACGGCACGCGAATGCTGTGCGCAACCTGTGCGGGGCCACGGACTGGCCCGGGCTCGTGGACGTGGTCGGGGGGCTGGACCAGTTGTTGACCCCGGATACCGGCACCATGCACCTAGCCGCACATTTGGGCGTGCCGGTGCTGGCCACCTTCCTGTCCTCGGCCTGGTGCTTCGAGACCGGGCCCTACGGGCAGGGGCATCTGGTGCTCCAGGCCAATGCGGACTGCGCGCCCTGCCTGGAGTCCCAGCCCTGTTCCTCTCTGGTGGAAGCGCAGGTGGAATGCCTGCGCCCCTTCAGCGCGCCCGGGCTGGTGCGCTATCTCGCCACGCGCGAGGCCGGGCATCTGCCGCCGGGCCTCGCGGCCTTTGCCTCCACAACAGACAGCCTGGGCCTGACCTTCACGGCCCTGGCCGGGCCGGACAGCGTTGCTGCCCTGCGCGCGCATTTCCGCGATTTCCTGGCAGCGCATTTGGGGGCAGGGCAGGGCGGCCAGCCTTCGGCTGTGCTGAACGAGCTGGCCGAGCGCCTGTACACCGAGCGCGACTGGCTGGTGCCGGACCTGGAATCCTCCTGGGCCAGATTGGGGGCCTTGGATAGTGAGATGGAACAAAATACCGTTATTGCCGGATGTTAAAGAAAGTCTAGAGATTATCTATACCATTGTTTTTGTGGATTTGCGATCAGGATTGGCCGGAATGCGCAGATGGATACGTAACGCTGCAAGGGGGCGCAGGTGAGGATACTGGTGGTGCTGCCGCTCTATGGCGGCTCCCTGCCCATCGGCAGGTATTGTACGGCGGCCCTGCGCCAGCTGGGGCACCTGGTGGAGGTGTTCGAGGCCCCGGATTTCTACCCCGCGTACAAGGCCCTGGGCGGGCTCAAGGTCGGCTCTGACCGCCTGCAATATTTGGAGAACAGCTACCTGCAGGTACTCTCCCAGGCCGTGCTGGCTAAGGTCGAGACCTTTGAGCCGGACCTGGTGCTGGCCCAGGCCCAGGCCCCGCTGTCCATCCAGGCCTTGAAGCGCCTCAAGCGCGATGGCGTGGCTACGGCCATGTGGTTCGTGGAGGACTTCCGCCTGTTCACCTACTGGAAGGGCTTTGCCCCGCACTACGACTTTTTCGCCGTCATCCAGAAGGAAGAGATATTCGAGGAATTGCAGGCCATTGGCGTGGAGAACACGCTGTACCTGCCCCTGGCCGCCCACCCGGAAGTTCATAAACCACTTGAACTATCAACTGCCGAGCAGCGCAGGTTCGGCTCGGATGTCTCCTTCATGGGTGCAGGCTATCCCAACCGCCGGGTGGCCTTCCGCGAACTCATCCACCATGACTTCAAGCTCTGGGGCACGGAGTGGGACGGCGACAGCGTGCTCGCGCCCTTTGTGCAGCTCGCTGGGGCGCGCGTGTCCAGTGAGGACTGCGTGCGCATCTTCAACGCCACAAAGGTGAACATCAACCTGCACTCCAGTGTGCAGGCCAGGGAGCTGGTCACGGGCGGGGACTTCATCAACCCGCGCACCTTCGAGATCGCGGCCTGCCGCGCCTTCCAGCTGGTGGACCGCCGCAGCCTCATGCCCGAGGCCTTTGCCGACGACGAGCTGGCCACCTTTGGCAGCATGGACGAGCTGCAGGACAAGATTGCGCATTTCCTGAACCAGGCCGAGGAGCGCGAGGGTTTTGCCGCGCGCGGCCAGGCCCGGGTGCTCAAGGAACACACCTATGCTGCGCGCATGCAGACCCTGCTTGATTTCGTGGCCTCGCGCCAGCCCGGCTGGCCCAAGCCCCGCGCTCAGGTCCAGGCCGCCCAGGGCCTGCCGGCAGAGCTGGCCCAGGACATCTCAGGTCTGTTGGAACGCCTGGCCCTTCCGGCAGACACCAGCTTCGAGGATCTGGTCTGGGCCATCCGCCAGCAGCAGGGCAAGCTGGCGGAGCTCGCCGCCGCGGTCCTGTTCCTGGACGAGTGGCGCAAGCTCTACAGCAAGAAGGGCGGGCAGGGGGCTTAGGGCTGTTTAAGGCTTGCGTGGCGCACGGTTGCGCGAGGCCAGCCAGGTGTGCAGCCTGGCTTCCGCGCCCTCATTCTTCGGAAAATAGAACTGGGCCTTGCGCTGGGCCAGCTCGTGCGGCAGGTATTCCTGCTCCACCCAGGCCTGGGGAAAGGCATGCGGGTACTTGTAGCCCCGGCCGTAGCCCCACTCCTTGTGCAGGGTGGTGCTGGCGTTGCGCAGGTGCAGGGGCACGGGCAGAAGGCCGTTCTCGCGGACCTCTTTCAGCGCATTCAGGTACGCGGCATAGCTGGCGTTGTTCTTGGGCGCCAGGGCCAGGTAGATCACGGTCTCGGCCAGCGGGATGAAACCCTCGGGCATGCCCGTGAACTCCACGGCCTGCTGGCAGGCCACGGCCAGCGGCAGGGCCTGGGGATCGCCGAGGCCGATGTCCTCCGAGGCCGAGAGGATGAGCCTGCGGCAGATGAAGCGCGGGTCCTCGCCGCTCTCCAGCAGGCAGGCCAGGTAGTAGAGCCCGGCGTCGGCATCGCTGCCGCGGATGGACTTGATGAGCGCCGAGGCCAGCTCGTAGTGCGAGTCCGCGTCGCGGTCGCCGCGGATGACCACCTCGGGCAGGGCCTGGCGCAGATCCTCGATGCCCAGCTTTTCCTTGGGCATGGCCGCCACGTGTTCCACAAGATTGAGCAGGGCCCGGCCGTCGCCCGCGGACATGGACGCCAGCAGCTCAAAGATCTCGTCCGGCCACTCCAGGCCGAGGACTTGGGCCCCGCGCCGGGCCATGCGCGAGAGCTCCTCCCGCGTGAGCGCCCGGAAGCGCAGCACATGCAGCCTGGAGAGCAGCTGGCGCGTGAT
>JANXYI010000396.1 GCA_025350085.1 Deltaproteobacteria bacterium | reverse complement strand
CCGATGTCGCCGTAGACCACGCCGAGCGCGGCCAGGGCCAGGGCCATGTTCCGGCCCGAGGCATGGCTGCCGTGACCGTTCGGCGCAGGCTGCACCGGCTGGGTCTCGGCAGCGGATGCGGCCCCGGCGGCGGTTGCGGGCACGGCGGCCTCTGGAAGCCCGGCGTTCTTCTGATCGCTTGTCACTATGGGGGAATCCTCCAGAAAAGGCGCCGCCCAGGCAAGAACGTCCAGGCAGCCAAAGGCAATGGATTGGCTTGCATCCTTACTGAAGGCGCTCGTGTGCTGTCAACGTCGGCAGGTGCGCCAACCCCACCCGGATATATTTTTACAATTTTAGCATTATGTGGCTACGGCAAAAGGCTTAGCCAACATCCCCGCCCCAAATCCCGCGAACAACTGCGCCTGGGCCCGGCCGACGGCACAGCGCATAGCCATTCAACATACCAATTTAACATATTTAAATATTATTGCCTCCGTGCCCGTCACAGAGTTGCAGCGAATTCTACAATTCGGAAACACAAATGCAATCACCTACACAATGCAACTCCGCTCCAGCGCGGTCAAATCATTGTCGTTTAATTTAAATAGTATTATATTAACATGTTATGTAAACATTCCTTGTGCCACTGGCGTTCCTTCGGTTTTGTTGCATTTACATGAATTTTACATATTCGAAACATACGCTGGCCACAAATGCCTGTGTAATAAAATTTTACATTGTGATAATAGTGTGTTGTGATAATTGGCCTGCTTCTTGCCTTATGCTGGTCAATCGTTTCTCATTACATCCATGGAGGGCAGCATGCTTAAGAACATTTTCCTGGCACTCACACTGGCTCTGGTCGTCCTGGCCGGGACCGCCACCTGCTTCGCGGGCGATCCCGTAAAGCCGGACCCCGCTGGCACCGTCATCGGCGCCACCGCTGACGTGGTCAACGCCACCGCCGGCTCCCCGACGGAAGTCGACCTGGACAAGTTCAAGGACTCCGAACCGCTCGCCACCAAGCTGGCCGACACGGTCGGCCACAACCGCATTTCCATCAACATGACCTGGACGCTCATCTGCGGCTTCCTGGTCATGTTCATGCAGGTGGGCTTCGCGCTGTGCGAGACCGGCTTCACCCGCGCCAAGAACGCCAGCCACACCATGGCCATGAACATCATGGTCTACGGCATCGGCATGCTCGGCTTCTGGCTCTGCGGCTTCGCCCTGCAGATGGGCGGCAGCGGCGGCGCAGCCACGCTGGGCGGCGGCACCCTGCTCGACTCCGAATTCGTGGTCACCCTGTTCGGCACCGAGTTCGGCCTCTGGGGCACCAAGGGCTTTTTCCTGGTCGGCGACGCCTACGACGCCACCATCTTCACCATGTTCCTGTTCCAGATGGTGTTCATGGACACTGCGGCCACCATCCCCACGGGCGCCCTGGCCGAGCGCTGGAGATTCAAGTCCTTCTGCTTCTACGGCCTGATGATGTCCGCCCTGATCTACCCGCTCTATGCCAACTGGGTCTGGGGCGGCGGCTTCCTCTCGCAGCTCGGCAAGAACTTTGCCCTGGGCCACGGCGTGGTTGACTTCGCGGGCTCCTCGGTGGTGCACATGACCGGCGGCTTCGCTGCCCTGGCCGGTGTCATCGTGCTCGGCCCGCGCATCGGCAAGTTCCGCGCCGACGGTACGCCCAACGCCATCCCCGGCCACCACATCCCCATGGCCGTCACCGGCTGCCTGATCCTGGCCTTTGGCTGGTTCGGCTTCAACACCGGCTCCACCCTGGCCGGCAGCGACCTGCGCATCGGCGTCATCGCCACCAACACCATGCTGGCCTCCGGCGCTGGCGCCACGGCCGCCATGCTCTACATGTGGTTCCGCTACGGCACCCCTGACCTGTCCATGGCCGCCAACGGCCTCTTGGCCGGCCTGGTGGCCATCACCGCGCCCTGCGCCTTTGTCAACGCCCCGGCCGCAGTGCTCATCGGCGCCATCGCCGGCCTGCTCCTGTGCGTGAGCGTGCTCTTTGTGGAAGGCAAGCTGAAGCTCGACGATCCCGTCGGCGCCATCTCGGTCCACGGCGTGAACGGCGCCTGGGGTCTGCTCGCCCTCGGCCTCTTTGCCGACGGCACCTACGGCGACAAGCTCAACGGCGTGGACGGCACGGTCAAGGGCCTGCTCTACGGCGACGCCAGCCAGTTCTTCGCCCAGCTCATCGGCGTGGGCGTGAATATGACCTTCGTGTTCGTGGCCTTCTTCCTGTACTTCAAGATCTTCGACAAGATCGTGAAGATGCGCGTGGCCCCCGAGGTCGAGGCCGAGGGCCTGGACAGCGAGGTTGGCGTGATGGCCTATCCCGAGTTCTCCATCAACAAGACCCACCGCTAGGCTGACGGAGGTTCGTCATGAAGAAGATTGAAGCGATCATCAAGCCGCACAAGCTCGACGAGGTCAAGGACGCCCTGGACAAGGCCGGTGTGCACGGCATGACCATCACCGAGGTCAAGGGCTACGGGCGGCAGAAGGGCCATGTGGAGATGTACCGCGGCGCGGAATACCAGGTGGTCTTCAAGGCCAAGGTCAAGATCGAGGCCGTGGTGGCCGACGCCATCGCCGCCGAGGTTGTGGACGCCATCCGGGCCGCCGCCAACACCAACACCATCGGCGACGGCAAGATATTCGTCCTGAACGTTGAAGAGACCGTGCGCATCCGCACCAACGAGCGCGGCGAAGCAGCACTCTAGGGTTCTCCCCTCCATGCGGCGCGGCCGCGCGTGTTGAGGGACTCGCGCGGCTGCCTTCCTCTCCCGGCCCCTGCCTGCAACGCCCAGGCAGGGGCCAACCATTTCGACGCCAGGGGCGCCTGTCCGCGCTCAACCGGGCAGGCGCCCTCGGCTTGTCAGAGCACCCGCGCATGGGGTAGACAGCTCAAAACGACCCATGCGAGGATTTCATGCCCTACAAGGACTTGCAGGAATTTCTGAAGCACCTGGACCGCGCCGGTGAACTGAAACACATCAATGCTGAACTCGACCCGTACCTGGAGATCGCCGAGGTCACGGACCGCGTGAGCAAGAAGTTCGGCCCGGCCCTGCTCTTCGACAAGGTCAAGGGCTCAAAATTTCCGGTTTTGACAAACATGTACGGCTCGTACGCGCGCATGAACATGGCGCTGGACAGCGAGAACCTGGACGCGCTGGGCGAGCGCATCCACGAATACCTGGAGATCGAGCGGCCCGACGGGATCATCAAGAAGCTGCAGATGATCCCCAAGCTCTCCAGGCTGACCAACATCTTCCCGGACCACGTCAAGCGCGGAAGCTGCCAGGACGTGGTCTTGACCGGCGACCAGGTGGACCTCGGCATCATGCCCGTGCTGACCACCTGGCCGGGCGACGCCGGGCCGTTCATCACCCTGCCCGTGGTCTTCACCAAGAACCCGGAGACCGGGGTGCGCAACGCGGGCATGTACCGCATGCAGGTGTACGACAGGAACACCACGGGCATGCACTGGCACCGGCACAAGGGCGGGGCCTACCACTACCACCTGGCCGAGAAGCTCGGCAAACGCCTGGAAGTGGCCGTGGCCATCGGCCCGGACCCGGCCGTGACCTACGCCGCCACTGCCCCCATCCCAGATGAGATCGACGAGATGCTCTTTGCCGGGTTCCTGCGCAACCAGCCCGTTGAACTGGTCAAGTGCAAGACCGTGGACCTGGAAGTCCCGGCGACCGCGGAGTTCGTGCTGGAAGGTTATGTGGAGGCCCACGAAAAACGCAGCGAAGGCCCCTTCGGCGATCACACCGGATTCTATACATTGGAAGAGGAATACCCGGTCTTTCACATCACCTGCATCACGCACCGCAAGAACCCGATCTACCAATCCACCATTGTCGGCAAGCCGCCCAAGGAAGACTGCCACATGGGTTATGCGGTCGAGCGGCTGACGCTGCCCATCCTGAAAAAGCAGTTCGCCGAGATCGAGGACATGCACATGCCCTGGGCGGGCGTGTTTCACAACCTCATGCTCATTTCCATCCATAAACAATACCCCGGCCACGCGAGAAAAATCATGCACGCCATGTGGGGCATGGGTCAGGTCGCGCTGGAAAAATTCATCGTGGTCTTCGATTCCGATGTGAATCTGCACGACTACAACGAAGTCGTCTGGAAAGCCTGCAACAACCTCGATCCCCAACGCGACATGGAAATCGCGATGGGCCCAATTGATGTGCTGGATCATTCCAGCCGCGCACAGGGCTACGGCTCCAAAGTCGGCTTCGACTGCACCAAGAAATGGCCGGAGGAAGGATTCACGCGGCGGTGGCCGGATGAGATGACGATGAGTCCGGAGGTTAAGAAGAAGGTGGATGAGGTGTGGGGGAAGTTGGGGATTAAGGGCTAGGATTGACAGCTGATCATCTCTGATTAACCCTATCGAGAATCATATGACTTCATTTACTCGTTGTATTTCATTGAATTTCCCCCGGACTGCC
>JANXYI010000385.1 GCA_025350085.1 Deltaproteobacteria bacterium | reverse complement strand
CGCGCCAGCATCGACGTGGGCGCGGTGGTTGCCGACGAGTGCCTCATCGGCAACGACTGCCGCCTCAAGGCCGAGACCAAGATGTGGCCGCACAAGCAGCTGGAGAACGGGGCCATCCTGTCCAGCAGCCTGGTGTGGGGCGACAAATGGAGCAGCACGCTCTTCGACGCCTACGGCATCTCCGGCCAGGCCAACATCGAGATGACGCCCGAGTTCGCCACCAAGATCGGCGCCGCCTACGGGGCAAGCCTCACCCTGGGCTCGCACGTGGTAGTGAGCCGCGACGCCCACAAGACCAGCCGCATGATGGACCGCGCGTTGATGTCGGGCCTCATGGCCGCGGGCATCAACGTCTACGACATGCGCCTGCAGCCCATCCCGGTGGCCCGCTACGTGACCAAGGCCCTCAAGGCCTCGGGCGGCCTTCACGTCAGGCGCTCGCCCCTGGAGAAAAAGATCCAGGACGTGAAGTTCTTCGACGAGAACGGCCTGGACCTGGCCACCAAGCGCGAGAAAGGCATCGAGAACCTGTTCTACCGCGAGGACTTCCGCCGCGCCGAGAGCGAGCAGGTCGGCGACATCAGCTTCCCGGCCCGCGGCATCGACTACTACCTGGAAGGCTTCTTCAATTCCGTCAACGAACAGGCCGTGCGCGACCGCCGCTTCAAGATCGTGGTCGACTACGCCTTCGGCAGCGCCACCAGCGTTTTCCCGAGCCTTTTGGGCAAGCTGGGCGCCGAGGTCATCAGCCTCAACGCCTTCGTGGACGAGACCAAGATGACCCGCGGCCAGGAGGAGTTCGACAACGCCTTCAAGCAGCTCAGCACCATCGTGCCCACCCTGGGCGCGGACTTCGGCGTCATGCTCGACGCCGGCGCCCAGAAGATCTTCATCTCCGACGAGAAGGGCACGGTGGTCAACGGCGACCAGGCCCTGGTGCTCTTCAGCCTGCTGCATTGCATGGCCGTGAAGGACGCCAAGATCGCGGTGCCGGTGACGGCCACGCGCGCCATCGAGGAAGTGGCCGCCCGTTATGGGGCCACCGTCGTGCGCTGCGGCACCACTTACCGCAGCATGATGGAGGCGGCCCTCAAGGGCGCCAGCTTCGTGGGCGAGGAGCGCGGCGGCTACATCTTCGGCCAGTTCTTCCCGGCCTTCGACAGCATGATGGCCACAGTCAAGCTCATGGAATACCTGGCCACCGCCGGCCAGCCCATGAGCGAGATGATCAAGCAGGTGCCCAAGCTGCACGTGGTACGCAGCGAGGCGCCTTGCAGCTGGGAGAAGAAGGGCACGGTCATGCGCCGCCTGATGGAAGAGGCCGAGACGGCCGGCCACAAGGCCGAGCTCATCGACGGCGTGAAGCTGCACAACGGCAAGAACTGGGTGCTCATCCTGCCCGATTCCGACAAGCCCTTCTTCCACGTGGACGCCGAGGCCGACAGCGAGCGCGAGGCCCAGGCCCTCATCGACAAGTACCACGAGAAGATCAAGCAGTGGCAGGCTTAGGAAAGGGGCGGGGAAGGTGAAACGAACCGCGCTAACCCTTTTCGCGAGCTCGGCAGCGATGGTCGCCTTGCTCTCTGGATGTGCAGGGATAGAGCCGGTCACCAAGGGTGCCGTGGTCTCGCCCTTGAAAGCGGATGCCGGGCCGACAAATGACGAGGCGACCGCCAAAGAAGCGCTTCTCTCGCTCCGGGACCAAAGCATCTTTCCGGAAGCCGGCGTTGCCGAAGTGGAGCTCACCAAAGTTGGCGTTACATTGCGCGGGCCGAACAAGACGTTTGTTTCGTGGGCAAGCATCGGGTTCGGTTCCACGACCGCCCAAATGGCTGGGGCAGCTGCCGTCGCGGAGAGCACAGGGTTCTCGGCAGGAAGATCGACGGCAACGGAGAGCAAAGAAAGCCTGAATATCTGGTTCGAAGATGTGTTGGCGGTATCGGCTAGACACATCCTCGAGTCCGAGGGCAAATCTTCGAACGGTATGTTCGTGGATGAAAACGTTCCGGGCTTTTCCGGCGCCGAGTGCGTAGTCTCGGTAAGAAATCGGGGGCTAGTCCGTTTCCGGGCCACCAGCGATGTCTACGCGACACGCGTGGCAAATGCATTCCGGTTCTATGCGCCCAATGCGATGTGG
This sequence comes from Deltaproteobacteria bacterium, assembly GCA_025350085.1. GTDB lineage: Bacteria > Desulfobacterota > Desulfovibrionia > Desulfovibrionales > Desulfovibrionaceae > Humidesulfovibrio. The sequence continues at coordinate 79 of JANXYI010000385.1, read as the reverse complement.
GTCCAAGACGAATTCCCGCCTTGCGGGGCGGTGGCAGACAATAAGACCGCCTTGCTAGTCATGGTCCTGGCGTTCGGGT
>JANXYI010000376.1 GCA_025350085.1 Deltaproteobacteria bacterium | reverse complement strand
CCCCTGAGAAATAGCCTCAAACCATGTCCAAACGTGATTTCTACGAGATCCTTGGGGTTCAGAAGAACGCCACGGAAGACGAGCTCAAGCGCGCCTACCGCAAGCTGGCCCTTGAGCATCACCCGGACCGCAACCAGGGTGATGCCGAGTCCGAGACCAGGTTCAAGGAGGCCGCCGAGGCCTACGACTGTCTGCGCGACCCCGAGAAGCGCCGCCGCTACGACACCTTCGGCCACGAGGGCCTGAACGGCGGGGGCGGCTTCCACTCCTCCGAGGACATCTTCGGGGCCTTCAGCGACATCTTCGGCGAGGTCTTCGGCTTTGCCGGAGGCGCCCGCGCCGGGGGCCGCCGCGCCCAGGCCGGCATGGACCTGCGCTACAACCTGACCATCACCTTCCGCCAGGCGGCCAAGGGCGACGAGGTGCTGCTCAAGCTCCCGGTGAGCGTGCCCTGCGAGTCCTGCAAGGGCACCGGGGCCGAGCCCGGCACGGAGCTGAAGGGCTGCGGCCAGTGCCGGGGCTCCGGCCATGTCCAGCAGGCCCAGGGCTTCTTCCGCATCTCCGTCACCTGCCCCACCTGCCACGGCCGGGGCAAGATCATCAGCCAGTTCTGCGCCACCTGCCGGGGCGGCGGCGTGACCAGCCAGGTGCGCGAGCTCAAGGTGCGCATCCCGGCCGGGGTCGACGACGGCTCGCGCCTGCGCCTGCGCGGCGAGGGCGAACACGGCGCGAACGGCGGGCCTCCTGGCGACCTCTACGTGGTCATCAGCGTGGAGCAGGACAAGACCTTTGAGCGCCAGGGCCAGAACCTGGTGCTGCACCGCACGGTCAGTTTCACCCAGGCCACCCTGGGCGACAAGATCGAGGTGCCGACCCTGGACGAGGCCATCACCGTGGACATCCCCAAGGGCACCCAGGGCGGCGAGGTCTTCCAGCTGCGCGGCCTGGGCCTGCCGCATCCGGGCAGCAGCCGCAAGGGCGACCTGCTCATCGTGCTCAAGGTGGAGACCCCCACCTCGCTGACCTCACGCCAGGAGGAGATCCTGCGCGAGTTCGCCCGCCTGGAGGAGGGGAAGCCGCTCAAGAAGGCCAAGAACTTCTTCAAGAAGGCCAAAGAGAAAGTGATGGGTGACTAGCAGGAGGTGGCCAGCTCATGGACGGAGAATTCTCGCATCTGGACGCCGAGGGCCGTGCGCGCATGGTCGATGTCTCGGCCAAGACCGTCAGCGTACGCATCGCCCGGGTGCGCGTGGAAGTGCTGCTGAACCCGGAGACCATGCGCCTGCTGGTTGAGAAGGCCCTGCCCAAGGGCGAGGTGCTCGGCACCGCGCGCATCGCGGGCATCCTGGCCGCCAAGCGCACCGCCGACCTGATTCCCCTCTGCCACCCGCTGCCGCTTGATTTCGCGGACATCACCTTTGAGCTCGACGAGCCCGGCGGCCGCGTGCTCATCGAGTCCGAGGCCCGCACCAGCGCCAAGACCGGCGTGGAGATGGAGGCCTTGCTCGCTGCCCAGATCGCCGCGGCCACCATCTACGACATGTGCAAGGCCGTGCAGAAGGACATCCGCATCACCGATTGCCGCCTAGTGTACAAGAGCGGCGGCAAGAGCGGGGTCTTTCAGACCGATTAAGGGCATATCCGCCAAGACTGGACGCCCGTTCCGGCCCTTCTCAAGGGGCGCCGGGGCGGGCGTCTTTCATGTGCCGCGAAGCGGTCATGTTCCGCGAAGCGGTCAGGCCGGGGCGTACAGGTGCGCGGTCTCGCGCAGGACCTGGAGCGTCAGGCCGTGGGCGCGGGCGAGCTCCTCCGGGGTGATGCAGGCCGGGGGCATGAGGTAGACCACGTTGCCCAGCGGCCGCACCAGCAGGCCCAGCTCCAGGCAGCGGGCCTTGAGCTTTGGGCCCAGGCTGGAGTGGTAGTCGCCGCCGCCGTTGCCCTCAGGGCCGAGGTTTACGGCCGCGATGGAGCCCAGGGCCCGGGGCCGGGTGACTCCGGGCAGGGTCGCAGCCTCGTCCAGCCAGCGCATGTTGGCCTGGCGGATGGCCGCGATGCGCGCAAGCGTGCCCTCGGACTCAAACAGGGCCAGGGAGGCCAGGGCCGCGGCGCAGCCCAGCGGGTTGGCCGTGTAGGAATGGCCGTGGGCAAAGGCCGTGCTGAAGTCCTGGCCCAGGAACGTCTCGTAGACCGCGCTTGTGGCCACGGTGGCGGCCAGCGGCAGGAACCCGCCGGTGAGGCCCTTGGACAGGCACACGATGTCCGGGACGACCCCGGCCTGCTCCAGGGCGAAGAGCGTGCCCGTGCGGCCGAACCCGGTCATGACCTCGTCCAGGATCACCGGCACGTTGTGGGCGGCCACGCGCTCACATACGGCGCGCAGGAACTCCGGTCGGCACAGGCGCATGCCCGAGGCGCCCTGGACGAGCGGCTCGGCGATGAATCCGGCCAGACGGTGGCCGTCGCGCTTCAGGATGGCGTCCAAAGCGGCCAGGGCCGCGGCCTCGCGCTGTTCCACGTTTTTGTCGCCCTGCCAGGTCTCGGCAAAGGGCAGAAAGCGCACCTTGAGCAGCACGTCCTCAAAGGGCGCGTAGAAGCCGGAGCTGCGGCCCACGGACATGGCCCCGAAGGTGTCGCCGTGGTACGCGCCTTCAAAGGCCAAAAACAAGGTGCGGCGGCGCTCGCCGCGGTTGCGCCAGCTCTGGAAGGCCATCTTGAGCGCGGCCTCCACGGCGGTGCTGCCGTTGTCGGAGTAGAACACGCGGTTAAGCGGGCGGGGCAGGGCGCGGACGAGGGCCTGGGCCAGCTGCGCTGCCGGGGCGTGGGTGAACCCGGCGAAGATCACGTGCGCCAGGGTGCGGGCCTGGCCAGCCAAAGCCTCGGCAATGGCCGGGTGGCAGTGGCCGTGCACGTTGACCCACCAGCTCGAGGCCAGGTCCAGGAGCTCCTGGCCGTCCTCCAGATACAGGGAGGCTCCCTTGGCGCGGGCCACGGGCAGGGGCGCGGGCGCGGTCTGCTCCTGGCTGAAGGGGTGCCAGACGTGGCGCTGGTCGAGATCAACGGTGTTCATGGCTTCCTCGCGCATGGGTTCCACGCTCCAGTCTTCCAGGTTCAGGGCCGCCAGCGCACCCAGTCCAGGGCCTCCGGGGCCGGGGCCAGGCGCTGGAGGCCCTCGCGCGTCAGCGGCACCAGCGGCGGGATGTGTCCCAGCACGCGCACGTTCCCGAAATGTTCGACGGCCTGACGGTTGGCCGGGTCCGAGGCGCCGCAGAGGATGACGCCCAGGACGAAGAGGTGGCGGCCACGCAGGGCCTGCAAGGTCAGGCCGGTGTGGTTGATGGTGCCCAGGCCCGTGCGCGCCACGACAATGACCGGTGCGGCAAGGTGCGCCATGAGGTCGAGCATGGTCTCGTCCTCGTTCAGGGG
>JANXYI010000367.1 GCA_025350085.1 Deltaproteobacteria bacterium | reverse complement strand
CTACACTTTTGTCTTTTCCAATGATTACGTGGGAGGGGTTGGCTTCGTGGGCGTCATGGTCGATAACGGGAAATTCCCCAGCAGCCTTTCCGATTTCCTGTTCTTCTCGATTGGAGAACTGGTCCCGTTTGCTGGCCCCAGCCCTATCACCAAATGGTACCCCAGCGAGTACAAGTGCATCCTCGGCTCCTTCGCCTGGGACTACGGCTCGAACTACTCCGCAGCCCAGACGATCAAATCGCTGACGCTGTCCAAGAAGCCCTGCTTCGTTCTCGCCTAGGGAGGAACCTCAATGAAGTACGCGCAATACACCCTGACCGACCTCGGCTACCACGTGGCCGCCCTGGGGGGCCCCGGCGAGATTTGGGGCCTGGACAACATGGTTGTGGATGATGAGGACCAGCGCTTCTGGCATCTGGGCGTCTCGGGGTATCCCGGCGGCGCGCGGGCGCTCTTCGAGCGTCCGGACAAGTCCCGCTGCCTGGCCGTGTTCGCGGACGGCGTGACCCTGCCCCAGGGCGGCACCCCTGTGCCCACCGAGGACGTTCCCGGCCTGCTCATGGTCGACTACGGCTGGCCCGCCGGGACGCTCCTGGTGGAAGGCATGCCCACGCAGCCGGAAAGGGCGCTGTAGCTGCCTGCTAGAGCTTGCGCCACTTCTCGATGGGCGGAACAGCTCTTTTCCCGGCCTCGTCCCAGCCTGCATGCCTTGTTATCCCCAACGACATGAAATGGACCAATTTTTCCGGAGTCGACGAAGTCAACACGTTTTCACCATCAATGAATAGCGTGGAGGACTCGGCCCCCTCTACGATTCGGCAATCAAACCCATAACCGTCAAGAATATACGTCGACATAGTGTTCCTCCAGTCCGTTGGGGAAACTGATGGGAGAGGCGGGGGAGATTGAGCCCTCCCCCACTGGCCGGATGCGTCAACATCCGACCACGGCCGAAGCCGCTCTCCGGCCCGTGCGCACGGGGTACCGGAGAACTAGCAGGCAGAGGCCCAACCGTAAAGGCAAGGAGTCATGAAAGAGCCCGTTTCACGCCAGGTTTCCCCGGTGAACCCAGCCGCCGCGTATGTCGGCGGCAAGCGCAACCTGGCCCGCCGCATCGTCGGCCTCATCGAGGCCATCCCGCACGAATGCTACGCCGAGCCTTTTGTGGGCATGGGCGGGGTGTTCCTGCGCCGCAACCTGGTGCCCAAGGCGGAGGTCATCAACGACGCCAGCCGCGATGTGGCCACGTTCTTCCGCATCCTCCAGCGGCACTACCCGCAGTTCATGGATGCCCTGCGCTTCCAGATCACCAGCCGGGCCGCCTTCGAGCGCCTGTGCAGGACCGACCCGGACACCTTGACCGACCTGGAGCGCGCCGCGCGTTTTCTCTATGTTCAACGGCTGTCATACGGCGGCAAGGTGGCCGGGCGCAGCTTCGGCGTGGACACCCGCGCCAGGTTCAACCTGAACACCCTGGGCTCGCGCCTGGAGGAGCTGCACGAGCGTCTGGCCGGTGTGGTCATCGAGTGCCTGGACTTTGAGGAGTTCCTGTGCCGCTATGACAAGCCCACCACGCTGTTCTACCTGGACCCACCCTACCACGGGACCGAGGGCTACTACGGCAAGGATATGTTCGGCCGGGAGGACTTCGCGCGCCTGGCCAAGGCGCTGGCCGGGCTCAAGGGCCGGTTTCTGCTTTCCATCAACGACTGCCCGGAAACCAGGGCAGCCTTCAAGAGCTTTCAGATCGACGAGGTGGAGACCACCTACACGGTCAGGGGCAAGGGGGAGTGCGGCGCGGCGCAGGAGCTGCTCATAAGCGACCGCCGGGCTGGGGTCACTCGCACGCGCGCGTAGCAAGGAGCGGGCCGGGAGGTGAGCGCCTCCGGCGACGCCGGACAAGTTTAAGCGTCGCCGGAGGCAAAATTAAACGTCGTGCTACACTTGGGGCTGGGAAGAAGGTTGGAACGCCTTCCGGCAGAAACAGAAAAAGGGCCTACGGCAATACCGTAAGCCCTTGATTTTGCTCTGGCGTCCCCAAGGGGATTTGAACCCCTGTTAACGGCGTGAAAGGCCGTCGTCCTGGACCAGGCTAGACGATGGGGACATTGGGATTGGCTGGGGGACGAGGAATCGAACCTCGATTGGCGGAGCCAGAACCCGCAGTATTGCCTTTATACGATCCCCCAGCACGTTGCGAGGAGCCCTGATACAGATTTCCAGGGTCGATTGTCAACCCGGAAAGCCCGGCTGCCTCGCGAAAACTACAGCGCGCGCGCCAGGCGGCGGGTGCGCTTCTTGAGCTTGTTGATCTTGCGGCGGATCTGGGTGCGCTCCTGACGGGCCGCGACCGTGCCCTTGGCCACGCGCATGTCGCGGATGGTCTTCTTCAGGGTGAAGATCTGGTCCTTGTAGGGCGACACGCCGCCCGCATCGTCCTTGATGCCGAAGACGTCCTTCACGGCCTTGACCAGTTCTTCTTTCTGCATGCCGCTGGCGCCCACGATGGCGGGAATCTTGGCCACGATCAGCTGGCGCAGTTCCTTGGCGGTCATCTTGTCCAGGGTCTTGGTCAGCCCCAGGCTCTCAAACGTGATCTCAATGGCTTCCTGACTCATTTCCTTCTCCTTGACGCCCTTTTTGGGCGAGTATTCGCATCCTGGGCAGCGCCCGGTCCCGCGACCGGCTCACCGGTCGGCCCCCCGGCCAGCCCTTCGGCAGGCTCAGAGCCCTGGGCAAAGCGCTTCACATAGGCCAAATAGCAGCGGCCCACAGCGGAATCCGGGTCCAGCTCACCGGCCAGACCGCCGAGTATGGGCGGCCTCTGGACCCGCAAAGACGAGGCCCGGGGCCTCTCCCTGCGCTTTTCGCCCAAAGGAACTCTGCCGTTTAGCAGCTCGAAGCGCACCTTGTCAAAGACTTCTTCACCCAAAAAATCATTCACCCGCGCCAGGATCTCCGGGGCGAAATAGGTCAGCTGCTGCGCGGCGATGGCGTCCTCGGTGTGGAGGATGAGCGTGCCCTCCTTGTGCCCCAGAGGCCTCGCCAGCTCCGCCACCTCAGGACCGACCACGGCCCCCCACTCCAGCCACAGGCGCACCAGCTTGAGGCCGCCCTTCTTGTCGTAGCGCGAGAGGGTGCGCAGAATCCTGTCTCCGGTGAGCAGGCGGTGGCGAGACTCCCGGCCCGGGTGCTGCATCCGGCGGCGCGCCCTCACGGGCGGCTCCGGCAGGCGAACCGGCGGACGGACCGGCGGACAAGATGGCGGGCGGGAGTGCGGCGGACGCGCGCGTACTGCATGGCCCCACCTACCCCCAAGCGGGCGCGGGCGCAAGGACCAGGGGCACGGTCCATTGCTCCGGGCAGCACCCAGCATCGCCTGTTGCCGCCCGTCGACCGATCTGATATCCAGCCTGCTTCGAGACCACCAAGCGACTCCCGGAGGTGTCCCCATGGCCAAGAAGCCCACCAACAGCCCCGAAGACCTGCGCCTTGAGGCCCTGAACACCGCGCTGACCACCATTGAGCGCAAGTTCGGCAAGGGCGCCATCATGCGCATGGACGACGGCGCGGCCCTGACCGCCATCCCGGTCATCCCCACCGGCTCCATCGGGCTCGACCTGGCGCTGGGCGTCGGCGGCATCCCCAAGGGCCGCGTCACCGAGATCTACGGCCCGGAATCCTCGGGCAAGACCACGCTGACCCTGCATCTGGTGGCCGAATGCCAGAAGCGCGGCGGCACGGCGGCCTTCATCGACGCCGAGCACGCGCTGGACGTGGCCTATGCCCGCAGGCTCGGCGTCAAGACCGAGGAACTGCTCATCTCCCAGCCCGACTTCGGCGAACAGGCCCTTGAGATCGCCGACCTGCTCGTGCGCTCCAGCGCGGTGGACCTCGTGGTCATCGACTCCGTGGCCGCGCTGATTCCCCAGGCCGAGCTCGAGGGCCAGATGGGCGAGACCCAGGTGGGCGGCCAGGCCCGGCTCATGAGCCACGCCCTGAGAAAGCGGTCGCAGTCGCACTTGCCGATGCCGCACTCCTCGCCGCAGGACATCTCCGCGCCCTGGTCCACGTAGATCTCCGAGCACGGGCCGCAGGGGCCGGTGTCGCCCATGGACCAGAAGTTGTCCTTCTCGCCCAGGTGGTAGATGCGCTCGGCCGGAACCCCGGCCACCTTCTGCCAGAGCTCGGCCGCCTCGTCGTCGTCCTTGTACACGCTGACGTAGAGTTTGTCCTTGGGCAGCTTGATCTCTTTGGTGATGAAGTCCCAGGCGAACTTGATGGCCTCGGCCTTGAAGTAGTCGCCAAACGAGAAGTTGCCGAGCATCTCGAAGAAGGTGTGGTGGCGCGCGGTGCGGCCCACGTTCTCCAGGTCGTTGTGCTTGCCGCCCACGCGCAGGCACTTCTGGGAGCTGGCGGCGCGGACATAGGGGCGTTTTTCCTGGCCCAGGAAGACCTTCTTGAACTGGACCATGCCCGCGTTGGTGAAGAGCAGCGAGGGGTCGTCCTTGGGCACCAGGGTGGAGCTGTCCACGAGGGTGTGGCCGTTCTTCTCAAAGTATTTGAGGAAGCGGGAGCGGATTTCTGCGGCGTTCATGCGCGTATGGTTCTCCAAAGGAATGTGGGGGGCGTCGTCGTTGCTGGAAGGCCCGGCGTACTAGGCCTCTTCCATCTCCGCGGGCTCGGCCGCGGCCGGGATGAAGGCCACCGGGGTCATGCCCAGGTGCTCGAGGAGCTTGTCCTCGATCTTCTGGCGCAGCTCGTGGTTTTCGCACAAAAGCGCGCGCACGTTCTCCTTGCCCTGGCCCAGGCGCTCGGAGCCGAAGGCGAACCAGGAGCCGGACTGCTCGA
>JANXYI010000156.1 GCA_025350085.1 Deltaproteobacteria bacterium | reverse complement strand
CCGGGTTCGACAACGACGGCAGCGGCCAGGTCCGCGCGAGCGTGGAAAGCGCCCTGGCCTCCGTGGCCGTGGACGGCAGGCCCTACTTCACCATGCTCGGCGCCAGCGCCCCGACCGGGGACCTGGGCAAGCCGCTCCAGTGGATCGACAGCGCCAAACCGGGGGCCCAGCCCATCCGCTACGGTGCCGAGGGCACTGTCCAGGGCAGCGTGAACCAGAACGGCTGGCAGGATGAGCACTACACCGAGAAGCGCACCGAGTGCGTGGCCGAGGACGCCAAGGGCCGCTGCGTCCTGATGGGCGCCAGGCATGTCCAGTGCATCCGGCGCGTGGCCCAGTTCAGCTTCACGCCGAGCGTCGTGGCCAGGGACACGGGGACCGTGCTGTTCGCCCAGGAGTTCATGGAGACCGGGCAGAGCAGCGCCTGCCTGGACCACGGCTCGCCGACCGGCGGCAGCGCCCTGCTGGCTGCAGCGCGGGGCAAGGCCATTACGCGGTTCCGCAACCAGGTGGCCCCGCACTTTGTCACCCTGGACATCCCGCTGCTGACCGAGGACGAGTCCGGCATGAGCGCCCAGGTAAAGACCCTGGTCGCCGGCGGCGTGGACTTCGCCAAGGCCGGGCAGGCGGGCAAGGCCTGCCAGCTCTGGCGCAGCGCCGCCTCGAGCCATGCGGCCGGGTTCGTGCTGCCGTATCTTTCCGGGGTCTGCGCGGAGCTGGAGGACGACCTCGACCAGGCCGAGGGCCTGTACTCCCTGGCCGAGAAACGCGCGCCCAGGCCCGTGCCGGAGATCACCGCAGCGCTTGCGCGCGTCCGCAGCACCAGGACCAGCCAGGACCGGCTCGAAAATCAGCTCAAGTAAGGTGCGTCACGAGCGCCCGCAGGCCGGGCCAACCATCACAGGGTCGGGCCATCAGGGTCGGGCAGGCGGCATGTACCGTGGGGAAGGTGGGCCGGGGCTCTCCTGATGCGCCAGGAGGCTCCAGGCTACGCCCTGCGGCGCAGGCGCTGGGCGCCGAAGATGGCCGCCCCGTAAACGCCGGAGTCCTCGTTGATGTTCAGCAGCACCGGCAGCCCGGACAAAAGCTCGGAGTGCGAGGGCGAGAGCCTGAACTCCTCCAGGAAGGCCGGGTGCCCCACCAGCTGCGGATTCTTGGCCGCCACCCCGCCGGAGATGTACAGGCCGCCCAGGGCCAGCACGGCGAGCGCATAGTTGCGGGCCGCCCGGGCGTAGAAGCGGGCGAACCACTCCACCGTGCGCGGGTGGTTGGGCAGCCGCGGGGAGAGCGCCGCCGGGGTCAGCACCTCGCCGGTCAAAAAGGCATGCAGCCGCGAGAGCCCTGGGCCGGAGACCACGGCGTCGCCGTGGCAGTAGGCCAGGTTCGTGACGCGCCGGACGTATTCGCCATAGGCGTGCTCGTTGTCGCCCACAAAGGGGAAGGCCACGTGCCCGGCCTCGGAGGGCACGGCCAGATGCCCGCCCCGGCCGTCGGGCACCAGCGCGCAATGCCCGAGCCCAGTGCCCGCGCCGATGACCGCCAGGGTGCCACCCGCGGTGATCTGGGCGGCCGAGCGGCTGGCCTGGAGCACACGCGCCTCGCGCACGGCGCGGCTGCGGCAGGCAAAGGCCTGGGCCGCGAAGTCGTTCAAGAGCGCCCCGCGCCCCAGCCCGACCTTGGTGATGTCGTGGAGGTCGATGTTCCACTTGATGTTCGGCGGGCGGCAGAAGCGGCCCTGCACCGGCCCGGGCACGGCCAGCACGGCCAGGTCGCAGGAACTGGCGGCAAAGGGCCGCTGCTCGGAGAAAAGCTTCGCCAGAAGCGCTACGAGCGACTCGGACTCCAGCGTGGGCAGCCGGACGATGCTGAGCAGGTTCGGCTCGTCGGCCTCACCCTGAAGTTCGAAGAACCCGAAACGGCTGTAGGTGCCGCCGATGTCCGCCGCGAGGATCTGCTGCATGGGCCTCCGGGGGGCAAAATTAACTGTCCCTGGGCTCATCTACCAGAGCGGGCCGCAAAAACAAAGGGGGACCTGACGGCCCCCCCGAATTTCTGTGCGGAATTTCCGCGGTCTACATGGCGCGCGCGAGCGGCGACATGCGCAAGGAGCCGGGCGTGGGCATCTCCATGGACTGCGGAGCGGGCTCGGACGCGGCCTGGGTCTCCTGCCTGGCGCGCTCGGCGGCGGCGCGGTGCCGGGTGATGTACTTCTTGGTGATGGACTTCAAGAGCTCGGCCTTGCCTGCGCGGTCCTCGGGCGAGAGGAAGCTGGTGAGCTTCTTCTCCAGGCGGTGCGAGTTCTGCTCCTTGGCGATGGCGATGATGCCTTCCATGATCAGCTTCTGGTTCAGCATCTCGGCACCGGTGTTGAAATTGATGCTCTCGGCGATGGGCGCCAGGATCAGGTTCGAGATGACCACGCCGTAAAGGGTGGAGATGAAGGCCACGGGGATGGAGTGCACCAGGGCCTGGGTGTCGTTGATGCCGGAGAGCATGCCGATGAGCCCGATGACGCTGCCTGCGACGCCGAACGCCGGGGCGGCCTTGGCCATGGTCTGGAACACGCGCTCGCTCTGCTGGCGGCGGTCCTGGAAAAAGGCCATCTCGGTGTTCAGGAACTCGCGGATGTCGCGCTCCTTGTAGTTGTCGACCAGAAAGGCCACGGCCCCGCGCAGGAACTCGTCGCCGATCTTCTGGCGGATGGCTTCGAGCGAGAGCATGCCCTCCACGCGCGACTTCACCGACAGTTCCAGCAGCACGCGCACGATGTCGTCCGGCGTGGGCTGGCGCCGGGTGTACACGCCCCTGGCCACGAGCATGGCCGTCCGGATGCGCTCAAAGGGATAGCTCATGAACAGCGCGGCCGAGAGCCCGGCCACGACGATGAGAAAGGCGGCCAGGTTCCAGTACACGGCCAGCCCGCCGCTCATCCAGAAGCCGCCCACAAAGATGGCCCCGCACAACGCCACACCCAGAATGTTCCGCTTGCTCATACAATTTCCCCCTTAAATATCCGTCAACACGAGCACTTCCACACGCCGGTTGCGCCTGGCCGCGTCCGTGTCCGAGGCCGGGGCCTCGGGCGCAAACGAGCCGCGTCCGGTGATCAGGAAGCGTTTGGCATCAAGTTTCGCCGTCCGGATGAAATATTCGGCCACGCTGGCCGCGCGCCGGGCCGAGAGCCCCAGGCTCTGCGCCTCGCTTTTGGCCTCGCCCTCGGCCGTGTGCCCGATGACGAGCACGGCGCCGCTGCTCACGCGCAGGATCTCGGAGATGCGCGAAAGAAACGGCGCGCTGTTCGCGGAAAGGTTGTCCCCGCCCGGGGCGAAGAAAAGATCGCCGCGCAGGAACACGCGCACCTGGCGGTCGGTCTCGCGCACCACGGAGATGCCCAGGTTGTCCGAC
>JANXYI010000265.1 GCA_025350085.1 Deltaproteobacteria bacterium | reverse complement strand
CCTGGACCACACCTATTCCGAGTTCTCCGACCCGGTGCAGGCCACCCTCTCGGTGATCCAGTGCCTGCCCGCCTGCATGGAAACCTGTTCCCAGGTGCACAAGACCCTCATCCACCTGCCCGGACCGACGCTCATGGCCGGCATCCCCAAGGCCCTGGGGCCGCACTGCGTACTGCCGGTCATCGCCCACGACGACCTTGAGGAGCCCGGGTACCTGGACGTCCTGAGGGCCCTGCGCGCGGAGGGCTACGAGCTGGCGCTCGATCTCTCCGGCCCGCTCTCCCCCAAGAGCCCCCTGCTTGAGCTGGTCAGCATCGTCATTCTGGACATGCGCAACCCCACCGGCGGGCCCAAGGGCCTGGCCGCCACGGCCAAGCCGCTCCTGGACCGGGGGCTGAAGCTGCTGGCCAAGCGTGTGGAGAGCCACGAGGTTGAGGATATGGCCCGGTCCTGCGGCTTCACCCTCTTTGCCGGGCATTTCTTCCGCGAGCCCAAGACCATGGTCCAGCGCAAGGTTTCCGCGGCCGAGACCACCCGCCTGGCGCTGCTCGACCTGCTGGCCCAGTCCGAGCCCGCCATGGACCAGCTCGTGGGCGCCATCGAGGCCGACGCCTCGGTGTCCTACCGGGTGCTGGGCATGCTCAATTCCGCGCACTTCGGCCTGCTGAAGAAGGTCTCCTCCATGCGTCAGGCCGTGCTCCTGGCCGGGTGGACGCAGCTGTCCGCCTGGCTCCGGGTCATGGTCCTGGCCGACATGACCCCCTCCACCAAGGCGCGCGAGCTCCTGCACCTCTCGGCCCAGCGGGCCAAGTTCTTCGAGCTCCTGGCCGTGGCCTCGGAGCGCCGCGCCCAGGCCGAAAGCCTGTTCCTGCTCGGGCTGTTCTCCCTGCTCCCGGCCATGCTCGACATGCCCATGGAGAGCGTGCTGGCGCGGCTGGCCCTGGACGATTCCCTGCGTGCCGGGCTGTGCGGCTGCAACGGCCCCTATTCCCCGTGGCTCGGCATGGCCCAGGCCATCGAGGACACCCGCTGGGACGACATGGCCGCCTTTGCCCTGGAGCTGAACCTGCCCACGGGTTCGGTGGCCGATGCCTACAACGCCTCCTTCCAATGGGCCGACAAGCTTCTTTCCGCCCTGCCCAGCCCCGCGGGCGGCAGGGGCTGGAGATAGCGCCCCGTCCCCCAGGCCCCGTCCCGTTTGAAGGAGCCCCATGAGCACCAGTCCCCCTTCCGATGTCATGACCCTGGCCGGACTGGCCCTGGCCAACGGCCCCTGGCTGGCCGTGCGCCTGGGCCGCCTGGCCGAGCACGCGGGGCATCCCCTGCCTGCGGCCATTATCGAGGGCGCGGTGCTGGGCAGCTCCAAGGTTCTGGCCCAGGTGCTGAATGCCGAGGGAAGGCCTGCGGCGAATGCGGACCACGAGACCGACCCTGCCGCCATCCTGGGCCGCGAACAGGCCCAGGCCCACCAGCAGGCCGGGCTGGACATGCCCGGATCGCTCCGGTCCTTGCGCCTGCTCCGGCGGGCCTACGACGATCTGGTGCGCGAGTCCTGGGTGGACAAGGACTCCCGCGGCCGTGCCCACGAGGATGTGGAGCGCTTCTTCGAGCGCATGCTCATCGGACATTTCCTGACCTGGGCCGGGAGCGCCGCCGCGCCGTCCGCCCCTGCCCCCGATTCTGGGGACCTCTCCGGCCTGCTCGCCCAGCGCGAGGACGAACTCCGGCGCACCATGGACGCCGCGCGCCAGGCCACGGCCGCCCTGCGCCAGTCCAGGGAGCGCGTAAACGCCCTGGCCGCGGAGTTGTCCCAGGCCCAGGCCTGGGGCAAGACCCAGCTGGAGGCCCAGGAGGCCCTCAAGGCCGAACTGGCCGCGGCCGGGAACCCTGCCGCGCTCAAGGCCCTGGAGGACCGGCTGGCCGAGGCCCAGTCCGCCCTGGCCGCCCAGCGCGAGGTGGAAGAGGCCCGGGAGATGGCCCTGAAGGAGATCAACAGCGCGCGTGCCGAGGCCGAGGCCAGCCGCGAGGCCCTGCGCCAGGCCCAGGAGGCTGCCCAGACCGCCGTGGCCCGTGCCGAGGCCCAGACCCTGCTGGCCCGGCGCGACGCCGAGGAGGCCCGCGAACAGGCCCTGCGCGACGTCAAGGCCGCCCAGGAGGAGCTGCGCCGCGCCCGCGAAGGCCACGCCACACTTGTTTCCGAGGCCGAGGCCATGCGCGCGCGCCTGGCCGAGACCGG
>JANXYI010000251.1 GCA_025350085.1 Deltaproteobacteria bacterium | reverse complement strand
GGGTCCTGCTCGTCACCGAGGCCGGGGGGAGGGTGGGGCGCATGGCCACGGACGCCCCCTACCGGCTGGGCGATCCGGACATCCTGGCCGCAAACGCCCGGCTTGAGCCCCGGCTGCGCCAGCTGCTCACAGAGGCCGGCGCTCCCGCTGCGTGAGCTTGAGCGCCTCGGCCAGCTGGAGAAACCGGACCGAGACCAGTTCGCTGAAGTCTTTGAGCAGGCAGCCCAGTTCCTCGGGCCCGAAGCAGTAGCCGCTCGCTGCGTCATGCAGGCCGGGCTGCTGGCCGGGGTGTTGGCCGTGCACCGCGCTGCCCTCGGGCCGCACCAGGCTGAAGACGTGCAGGATCTCGTTGCCGTTCTCCAGGCTGGGCGCAATGACCTCGACCGCGCGCATGCGCTCGGCGCGGATGCCCAGGCAGGCTTCCAGGGCGCGGGTGGCCGCGTCCTGGAGGGATTCCCCGCTGTACACCGGGCTGCGCACCGGGGCGTCCCAGCGCACGGGCAACTGGCCCCGGACGCTGCGCTGCCGGTGCAGCAGCAGCCTGCCGGCCTCGTCGTAGAGCAGGACGACCACGCTGCGGTGGCAGAGCTGTTGGCGCCGCACCTCGGCCACGGGCATGACGGCCAGCAGCAGGCCCTGGCGGTCCATGACCTCCACCAGCGGGCCGTCCTCAATGCCGGAAGCGCTTGTTGCGGACGAAGTTTTCATATACGCTCGAAATGGTTGCAGAAGGCTGCGGCAGAACCTTGCCGCGAGGCGAACATAGCAGGACAGGGCTCGGATGCAAGACCAAAGTGTGGACGTGCTGGGCGCGGCCGACATAGCCGGGGTCATGGACCTGGAGCGCATGTGCTTCCGCACCCGATGGACGCGCGAGCAGTTCCTGCTGGGCCTTGAGCGCCGGGCCTTCCGCATCCTCGGCATTTACAATCCCGGCCAGCGCGAGCGCGGTGCGCTCATCGCCTACGCCGCCTTCTCGGTCATCGCCGGAGAGATGGAGCTCATGAACATCGCGGTGCATCCCTTCCACCGCCGCAAGGGCCTGGCCAGGCGGCTGCTGGCCCAGGTGCTGGACCTGTGCCGGGCCGAGGAGGTGGCCAAGGGCTTCCTGGAGGTCCGGAGGTCCAACACCGGGGCCATTGACCTGTACCGGAAATTCGGGTTTACCCAGACTGGCACGCGCAAGAACTATTATCCGGACAACAACGAGGACGCGCTGCTCTTTAGCCTGGACTTCCAGGCCCAGGCGCCTGCCGGTCCGGACGCGCCCGTTTCCGGAACACAGACCTGACTGGCTGCCGCGAGTACAGGCATTTGACACACGTTGCCGTTTCTGGCCAGAAGCTGCCATTAATCACCAGCCCCAAGGAGTATGGCGCATGAACAAGCTTTTTGCCGCCAACTGGAAGATGCATAAGACAGCCAGCGAGGCCGGGCAGACCGCAGCCGAGCTCCTGCGCCTCGTGTCCGGCAGCCTCAAGCCGGGCCGCGAGGTGCTGATCCTGCCGCCCTTCACGGCGCTCGCCCCTGTGGCCGAGGCCCTGCGGGGGGCCCAGAACTTTTTTGCCGGGGCGCAGAACTTTTACCCGCAGAAGCAGGGCGCGTTCACCGGCGAGGTCGCGCCGGGCATGCTGCTCGATCTCGGCGCGGGCTTTGCCTTGACCGGGCATTCCGAGCGCCGCCACGTGCTGGGCGAGACCGACGAGATGGTGGGCCAGAAGACCGCCTTTGGCCTGGAGTCCGGGCTGTCCATCATCCTGTGCGTGGGCGAAAAGATCGACGAGCGCCGGGCAGGGCAGCTCGCAGCCGTGCTGGAAAGGCAGCTACGCGCGGGCGTGGCCGCCGTGCCCAGGGACGTTCAGCCTGCACGCCTGGCCGTGGCCTACGAGCCGGTCTGGGCCATCGGCACGGGCGAGGTGGCCGGCCCCACGGAGATACTGGAGGCCCACGCCCTGGTGCGCCGCCTGCTGGTCGACATCTTCGGGGCAGCGGGCATGCAGATGCGCATCCTCTATGGCGGCAGCGTCAAGCCGGACAACGCCTCCGAGATCATTGCCCTTGACAACGTCGACGGAGTGTTGGTAGGAGGCGCGAGCTTGAAGGCTGACGACTTCAGCCGCATCGTCTTAGCGTAAGGGCTGACCTGCGAAACGCGGCTGATTCGAGCGAGGAGAAAGCGTTGCAAACCCTGGTTTTGACCATACACATCCTGGCCTGCGTGTTCCTGGTCCTGTTCGTGCTCTTGCAGTCCGGACAGGAAGGCATGGGGGTCATCTTTGGCGGCGGCAGCGGGTCCGTGTTCGGCAGCACCGGAGCAGGCGGCCTGCTCGTGCGCATCACCGGCGTGCTGGCGGCGATTTTCCTTGTTACTTCGCTGGCATATAATGTCTTGACAAAACCCAGCAGCCTGAGTGATTCTTCCCTGATGCGAGAGGGCGCGGCGGGCATGCAAGCCCCTGCACCGGCTCAGGCTCCGGCCCCGGGCGGCGTCAGCTTCGAAGAGAAGACCCTGCCCATTCCGGCTCCGGCCGCTGGAGCGAAAAAATAGTCCCTTTGCCGGGGTGGTGGAATTGGTAGACACGCTACTTTGAGGTGGTAGTGGGAGAAATCCTGTGGGGGTTCGAGTCCCCCCTTCGGCACCAAAGAGAGACCTGAAGGAGATTGGCCCACAAGCTGATCTCCTTTTTTTGGGGCCGGTTCCCGGCTGTGCGGATGGGCATTTCGTTTCCGGCCCGCATTGACCTTTGCCGGGCTTTGGCCCAAGACTTGGCCCTGGCCGAGGCTCCTGCCCGGCCGCCCACGTATCCACCGGGCCTGGGCACACGGGGCGACCCCGTATCCCCGGCACCAGAACACGCACCCACGGAGAAAACATGGCACAGAAAGTCTTTGTCACCGGTGGCTCGGGCTACCTGGGTTCCACCCTTGTCCCGGCGCTCCTCGCCAAGGGCTATGCGGTCACGGTCCTGGACAACCTCATGCACAACCAGCACGTCCTGCTGGAGTGCTGCGCCTCCAAGGGCTTCGAGTTCGTCAAGGGCGACATCTGCGACCAC
>JANXYI010000154.1 GCA_025350085.1 Deltaproteobacteria bacterium | reverse complement strand
GCGCGCCCTGCTGCGCGGCCTGTATCCAGAAATCCCAGTCCTCGTAGGCCGTGACGCTGCGGTAGCGCGCCCCGCGCTCCCAGACCGCCCGGCGCATGAGCGAAGCCGTGTGCAGGATGTTCTGGTTGGCCAAGAGCAGGGGGCTATAGTCCGGCGGTGCCACTTCGCGGTGAGCGCCGCCTGTGTCCTCGAAATATCCGGTGTAGGCCACGTCGGCCTGGGCGCTGTCAAGGGCCGCCAGGCAGCGCGGCAGAAAGTCCGGCAGGAGCCGGTCGTCCGGGTCCAGGCAGAGCAGGTAGGCGCCCCGGGCCAGGGCCAGGCCGGCGTTGCGCACCGGGCCGGGCCGCCCCACGCGCGCCAGGGCCAGGGCCTGCCAGGAGCCGAAGGGCAGGCGGGCGAGCAGCTCGCGGGCCAGGTCAAGGGAACCGTCGCTGCTCTCGTCGTCCACAAAGACCACCTCCAGCCGTGCCGGATCAAGCCCCTGGACCGCCAGGGACTCCAGGCAATGCGGCAGGAAGCGGGCGTAGTCGTGGCAGGGGATGACCACGCTCACCAGTGGGCGCGGGGACGCTGCCCCGGCCTCAAGCCCGGTCGCGCCCCTGCCCTGGGCGACATTGATTTCAGCTGGTTGCAAGGGCCCTCGGCCTCCCTGAATCTGCCACCGGCTCGACGGTGCACGTTGGCGACTCCGGGGAACAGTTGTGCAATCCTCCGGAGGCACCGCGAATTATGCAAAAAACATTCCTGCTTCAACGTCGGCAGGGGCCGGGTGCGCGGTGGCCGAAACAGGCATTCGGGGGCTGCGACGGAAGCCCTGTGGCGGCTTATGGGATGTGGAGATCGGGCCTCTGCGCGGCCCTGGACAGCTTGGCCGCGTTTTCAAGACCAAATAAATGACCCCGAAGGGGACCCGAAGGGGCTTTAGGCCGGTGAACCGGGCAGGGGCAGCCCCAGGGCCGGGATGTTCACCTCGCCCGAGTAGGTCAGCTCGGCCGCGCCCTGCAGAAACACGCTGTCCCCCTCCAGGCTCGTCACCAGGACCTCGCCGCCGGTGGTGGTGTTCTCCACGCGTTCCCCGGTCCGACCCAGGGCGCTGGCCACCACCTGCACGGCCGAGACGCCCGTGCCGCAGGCCAGGGTCTCGGCCTCCACCCCGCGCTCATACGTGCGCACCAGGACGCGCCCGGAATCCAGCACCTGGGCGAAGTTGACGTTGGTGCCCGCCGGGGCGAAGTGCTCGTGAAAGCGCAGCGCCCGGCCCATGCCCGCCACGTCCACCTCGCGCACGTCGTCCATAAAGATAACCGCGTGGGGCACCCCGGTGTTCACGAAGTGCACCTCGGTCTCGCGGCCCAGCACCCGCAACTGCGCGCCCAGGGCCAGGTCCCGGGGGCGGGTCAGCTGCACCTTGACCTGGCCCGAGTCCGGCAGCACCTCGATGGCGATGACCCCGGCGTCCGTGGCCAGGCGCTGGCGCACCCCGGCCAGGCCCAGGGCATGGGCCAGGCGCCCGGCGCAGCGCGACGCGTTGCCGCACATCTCCGCGCGCGAGCCGTCGGCGTTGAAGAAATGCCAGCGGTAGTCGGCGGCGGCGTCCGTCGGGTGATCCAGGAAGAACAGGCCGTCCGCGCCCACGCCAAAGGCGCGCGGACAGATCCGGCGTGCCCACTCGGCCATGAGGGCCTCCGGCAGGCGCAGCACACGGTTGTCCAGGGCCACGAAATCATTGCCGCAGCCCTGCAGCTTGTAGAAAGGCGCGCGCGCTCCGAACATGATGCTCATGCGGTGTTCCTCCTGGGGTGACGTGCGGAGAATAGAAAGCATTTGCCGCCCCTTCGTCAAGGGCCAGCCGCGGGCCAAAGCTCCCGCCAAATTCACCGGATGCATGGACATGACCGCAATTTTGTCTTATGTTAAAACCATCTGAACCTTGAAATCAGTCCTTCAGGACGCCTCAGACACCGCCAGACACAGGAGGAGAAGCGCATGGCCAGGCAGGAGTTCATGACCGAGATGGAAGCCAGGCTCAAGGATTTCGACGACAAGATGACCCGGCTGGCGGCACGGCCCAAGCCCAAGAATGAGCAGGCCAAGGCAGAGCGCGAAAAGACGTACTTTTTCCTCAAGGCCCGGCGCGACGAGCTGCGCGACCAGCTGGCGCAGGCAGCGGCCACGCCGGACGCCGCCTGGAACAAGTTCAAGGCGTCGGTGGAGAAGGTCTACACCGACATGGTGCAGTACATGGAAGAGACCTGCGCCAGGATCGACGGGCCGGAGAACGCCGGGCTCTACTGACGCGCCGCCCGCGGGCTGAGGAGCCACAGCTGCGAGAGCAACATGCCGCCGAGCATGAGCCCGCAGCCGACGAGCGCGCGCAGGGACAGCACCTCGCCGAGCACGAAGTACCCGGCCACGGCCGCGAACACGGCCTCCAGGCTCAGGATGATGGCCGCGTGCGCCGGATTGGCGTCGCGCTGGGCCACCACCTGCAGCGTGTAGGCGATGCCCACGCTCATGAGCCCGCCGTAGAGGATGGGTACTGCGGCCTTGGCGATTCCGGCCAGGGCCATGGGCTCCGCGACCACGCCCACGCAGAGGCTCAAGCCGGCGCAGACCGCGAACTGGACCGCGGCCAGCTTCACGGCGTCCGTGGCGTCCAGGCCCGGGGAGAGCCGGCCGAGGAGCAGCACGTGCCCGGCCCAGAACACCGCGCCCATGAGTTCCAGCACATCCCCGTAGGCAATGGAAAAGTCCTCGTTCACCGAGAGCAGGTACAGGCCCACCGCTGCCGTCACGGCGCCAAGCCAGGTGCCTGCCCCGGCCCGCTGGCCCAGCAACAGCCCGAACAGCGGCACCATGACCACATACAGGCCGGTGATGAACCCGGCCTTGCCCGCCGTGGTGTAGACAATGCCCACCTGCTGCAAGGCCGCGCCCGCAAAGAGCACCCCGCCCGCCACAAGCCCGTAGCGCAACAGCCGCGCGGACGTAATGCCGGTGCCGTTGCCCTCGCGCGTCCGCGTGGCCTGCATGCGCCAGATGAGCGGCTGGAGCGCCAGGGCGCCCAGGGCGAAGCGGATGCCGTTGAAGGTGAACGGGCCCACATGCTCCATGCCCAGGCGCTGGGCCACAAAGGCCGCGCCCCAGATGAGCGCGGTGACGAGGAGCAGGCCGTCGGCGCGGAAATGTCGTGCGTACATCGGTGTCCTAATGGGGATTCCAAAGGGCCTGAGGCCCTTTGGCCTGCGGAGCATATTCTCTTCTCTTACCAGGCCACCGGCAAGCGCGCCTTTTGCCCGGCCTTGTTGGAGAACAGCACGTGCCGGTGTTCGCGGCCGTACAGGTACAGGTCGCGGGTCACGGCCACGTCCTGGCGGCAGTATTTGGTGATCTCGTCCAGGCGGCCCTCGGCCCACCACTGGAGCGCCTGCAGGCCGTCGGCG
>JANXYI010000223.1 GCA_025350085.1 Deltaproteobacteria bacterium | reverse complement strand
GCCCTGGCCGCCCGGCATCCGGGTGTGGACGCTGCCGAGGCCCTTGCTGTCCTGCTTGACCGCGAGGGCCTCGGCACCACGGGCATCGGCGAGGGCGTGGCCATCCCCCACGGCAAGCTGGCCGAACTCAAGCAGATCATCCTCTGCGTGGGCCGAAGCACCAAGGGGGTCGACTACGACGCGCTGGACTTCAAGCCCTGCACCATCTTCTTCCTGGTGCTCGCCCCGGAGCAGATGACCGGCATCCACCTGCGCATCCTGGCGCACATCTCGCGGCTACTGAAAGACGATTCCTTCCGCAAGGATTTCGAGCAGGCCAAGGACCGCGAGGCCCTGTTTGCCCTGCTCAAGGCCTATTAGGGGCCTTTGGTGACGGCCATGGACATGTCTGAGACCTTTTCCGTGGTCGTGGTCACCGGGCTGTCCGGTTCGGGCAAGAGCACGGCGCTCAACGTCTTCGAGGACCTGGGCTACTTTTGCGTGGACGGCCTGCCCGCGGCCATGCTGCCCAAGCTGGTGGCCCTGTTCCTGGGGAAAGACAGCAAGCACCGGGGCCTGGCGCTGGGCATGGACCTGCGCCAGGAGGACTTCCTGGACCAGTGGAACGAGGCCGTGCAGGAGCTCTCCACCAGGGGCATCTTCGTGCGCGTGCTTTTTGTGGAGGCCAAGGACACCGCGCTCATGCGGCGCTACGCCACCACGCGCCGTCCCCACCCGCTGGAGAGCGCGAGCCTGGGCCTGGAGCAGGCGCTCAACCGGGAGCGGGCCATGCTCGCGCCCCTGCGCAAGGACGCCGAGCTGGTCATCGACACCAGCGAGTACTCCATCCACGACCTTAGGCGCATGATCCAGGAGCGCTTTGCCGCAGCCGAGCACCAGGGCCAGGGCATGCGCGTGCACGTCTTGTCCTTTGGCTTCAAGTACGGGGTGCCTGCCGAGGCCGACCTGGTCTTTGACCTGCGCTTTCTGCCCAACCCCTATTTCGTGCCCGAGCTGAAGGCCCTGTCCGGCAAGGACCAGGCCGTGGCCGACTACGTCTTTTCAGTCGAGCCCGGGCTGACCTTCAAGGGCAAGCTGCTGGAGTTCCTGCTGTATCTTCTGCCGCTGTATGCCGCAGAAGGGCGCTACCGCATCGCGCTGGCCATCGGCTGCACCGGGGGGCGCCACCGCTCCGTGGCCATGGCCGAACTGGTGCTTGCCACCCTGCGCGACAGCGGCTATTCCGTGACCATAGAGCATCGGCACTTTGATCTCGGCTGAAGCCGGGGGGTGCCAGAACCAGGCGCGGTGCTGTGCCGCGCGCCACAGGCGAGGACATGACGGAGAATACTGAAACGCAGACATCCCCCCGGCAGGCTGGCGTGCTCGTGGTCACCCACGGGGAATTCGGAGCCGCCCTGCTGGATGCCGCGCAGATGATCCTGGGCCCGCAGCAGGGCGTCGGTGCGGTGAGCGTCCAGGTCTCCAGGGGCGTGGACGAGATCCTGCTGGCGTTGAAGGCCGGGGTGTCCGGCCTGGACAGCGGCCTGGGCGTGCTCGTTTTGACCGACCTCTTTGGCGGCACGCCCACGACGCTGAGTCTTTCCCTGCTGAAAAGCATGAACCTGGAGGTGGTGGCCGGGGTGAACCTGCCCATGCTGCTCAAGGTGCTCCAGGACCGCGGCCTGCAGCTGTCCGAGCTGGCGGCCCAGGCCAAGGCGGCCGGGCAGCAGGGCATCGTGGTGCCGGGCGAGATGCTGCGCAAGAAGAAGACAGCTGGGGGCTGACGTTTATGTTCTGGGTGCGTGTCGACAACAGGCTGATCCACGGCCAGGTGGTGGAGGCGTGGCTCCCGCACATCGGGGCGCGCAGCATCATCGTGGGCAACGACGACCTTGCGCGCGACGAGCTCCAGCAGGAGATCATGGCGCTGGCCATCCCCAGGGCCGTGGACAGCGCCTTTCTGACCATCGAGCAGCTGGCGCGCGACCCGCGCCTGGCCGGGGCCTCGCGCGACGCCACGCTGCTGCTCTTCTCCTCTTGCCTGGACGTGCGCCGGGCCGTGGACCGCGGCCTGCGCCTGGACACGCTGAACGTGGGCAACCTGCATTACGGCACCGGCAAGCGCCAGCTCTCGCCCAGCGTGGCGCTCGGGCCGGACGACGAGGCCTGTCTGCGCTCCTTTGTGAACCAGGGCGTGGAGCTTGATTTCCGCTGCGTGCCCAACGACCCCGTGCCTGTGAGGTTCCCATGATGGACGACCTGATCCTGAGCGGTCCGGGCTGGTTCGCGGCAGTCGGTTTTTTTTTGCCCTGTTCGCGCTGTTCCGCTTTTCCATCAGCCTCGGCCTGCTTGAGCGGCCGTTGGTCATCGGCCTGGTATGGGGGCTGGCCTTCGGCAACTTGACCAGCTGCCTGTACATCGCCATCTTCTACGAGCTGCTCTGGCTCGACTTCATCCCGGTGGGCACCTTCATCCCGCCGCACATGACCGCCGCGGCCTTCACCGGCCTGGCCCTGGCCACCTACTTCGGGCTCGATTCCCCACCGCTTGTGTTTCTGGCGCTCATCTTCGGCCTGCCAATGGCCTGGCTCGGCGCCAAGCTCGACCGCAACCTGCGCGACCGCCTGAACCGCTCCTACAGCGCGGTCCTGCACTGGGTACGCCGTCCCGCGGGCGACGACGTGCCCGGGAAACTCGTGGTGCGCACACTCGTCGGCAAGCTCATCGTGTCCTGGCTGTTTTTCCTCACCGGCGCCGGGGGGCTGGCCGTGCTCCTGCACTTTGTCCTCAACCAGTACGCCGGGTTTCTGGCCGGCCTTGAGCTCAGCTGGAAGCAGCTGCTCATCGCCGCCAGCCTGGGCGGGCTGTTGTCCCTGCGCCTGCGCAGCCTGTACCTGTCCGTGGGCGTGGGGGCCGTGGCCCTTGGGTTTTTCCGTCTGGCAGGCATCTTCTGACTTGGCAAAAGGCAATCTTTGTGATAAATGGAACAATCGTCCTGCGGACAGGACTTTCCTTGGCACACCCACTATTTTAGAGGAGGACTTTACATGGCTATCATCGTTGCTGGTCACAAAAATCCCGATTGCGACACCGTCGTTTCCGCCATCGCCGTTGCCGATCTGCTGAGCAAGCGCGGCATGGAAGCCACCCCGGTCATCCAGGGCCCCGTCACCCCGGACACCGCCTTTGTGCTCAAGACCTTCGGCCTGGCCACCCCGGCCATTGAGACCGACGCCACCGGCAAGGACGTCGCCCTGGTCGACACCACCGAAATGTCCCAGGTCCTGGACAACCTCGACAAGGGCAAGGTCGTGGTCGTGGTTGATCACCACAAGCTGGGCGACGTGACCACCCCCAACCCGCTCGAGATGTGGGTCTGGCCCGTGGGCTGCACCGGCACCGTGATCAAGGCCATGTACGACTTCTACGGCATCGCCATCCCCAAGGGCATCGCCGGCGGCATGATGCTCGCCATCCTGAACGACACCGTGCTTTTCAAGTCCCCCACCACCACCGACGTTGACAAGAAGGCCGTCGAGGCCCTGGCCAAGATCGCCGGCGTGGCTGACTACAAGGCCCTGGGCATGGACATGCTGAAGATCAAGGGTTCTGTCGAGGGCATCCCGGCCGTTGACCTGAT
>JANXYI010000199.1 GCA_025350085.1 Deltaproteobacteria bacterium | reverse complement strand
TGGCGAAGCCGCAGCGCAGCTCACTGGTCCAGTACCCGACCATGCCGGGGATGTTGTCGGCCACGGTGCGCACGAAGCGCTCGCTGTCGCGCAGGGCCAGCTCGGTCTGCCTGCGCTTGTCCACGAGCAGGTTGAAATTTTCCAGCAGGATGCCGATCTCGTCGCGGCGCTCTACCGGCAGCGACTGCAATTCCTCGGGCGACATCTCGCGAACGCTACTGCTGGCGCGGGAGAGCGGCGCGAGCAGGTGCCGGACGACCAGCCAGACTGCAGAAAGCACAAAAACAGAAAGCACCGCCGCCAGGATGTAGGCCCGGGTCCGCATGGCGCGGATGGGGGCAAAGGCCTCCTGCGTGGGCAAAACAATCTGGGCGATCCAGCCTGCGGACGGAATCTGCTTGGAGCTGGTCAGATTCTCGATCCCCAGGGAGTTGACAGTGATCCCGGAACCCTCGTAGCCGGCCAAAAAACGATCCAGCATCTTGTTCACGCCGGGCTCGGCCATGGACTGAAACCGGCGCGACGCCTTGCTGGAGGTGGCGATGAGCCGGTATTTGGGCGCATTGATGGCGATGTACCCGGTCTCGCCGACCTGGGCATTCTCGACCTGGCCAAAGAGCGTGTTGTCGGAAAAAAAGGCGGTGCCCACCAGGAGTGCGAGAATCCGGCCGGATGTGTCCTTGACCGGCGCGGCAATGGCGATGACCGGCTGCTGGCTGAACCGGCCGATGTGCGGCTTGTCCAGGGACGTTTTCCCGGTGGCCATGACCTCCTTATAGAATTCGATCTCGGCGTAGGAAGCCTTGGCCCGGCCCGGGATGTGCGGGTAGTCGGCTATCCCCTGGCCGTCCCTGGCCACAAGGATCAGCCCCGCCCTGAACAAGGACTGCAGGCCGTAGCGGGTTCTGAGGAACTCGAGCGCCTGTGCCGGATCGACAAGCGTCTCAGGCGTGATGCTGCCGGCAACGGTGTTGAGCAGATCGATGCGCTGCCGGACTTTGTAGTCCAGGTCGGACGCGATGTAGGACACTGTGGAAAACTGCTGGTTCTCCAGCACCTGCTGCATGTCCTGGGACAGCCTGTGCTCGAGACTGTAGGTCAGGACCCAGATGCTGGCCAGGAAGAGCAGCAGGACCAGCCCGGCAACCTTTGTCTTCAGGCTCATCAATGTCGTTTTCATTGTCCGCAGAACCTTTTCAGAAGCAAGGGCCTGGCCCCAACCCTGCGCCGCATCACATCACGAAGCCTTTCCAGGACATACTACGTATACCCCAAAGGCCAGCCTTATGGAAGCATAATCTGGTCTCTTTCACCTGAGCCGCGCCCCCCCTGGGCCCGGGGTCCTGCCCAAGCGGTTAATGATCTTCCGCAGGCTCGCGCCCGCTGCCCAAAACGCGCGCGGCCTCGCTGCCCCCGGAAACGAAAAAACCCGGCCCCCTTGCAGGGACCGGGAAGGACAATTCTGGCGGAGAGGGAGGCCGGCGACGCGACCCCAGTTCTTACTTCGGCAGTGCCTTCCATTCCTCAATGACCTGTTTGCACGCGGGAGCGGCCTTCTCGATATTCTCCGGTTTGGCTACGCAGCCTCTTCTTCCGCCACCACCAGCTTTTACGTCGGCGCAGGGGCCACCCGGAGCAATCATCGCGGCACATTCTTTTTCAAATTTCGCCTTGTTCGCTGCATCTGCAGCTGCATCCGCAGCGAATGCATTGGCACTGAACAGCAACAACGAAATCAAAAGCAGCAAGATTTTCATTTTCTTCCCTCCTGATCTTTTAAAAGTTCACAGAGAGTCAGCCTAACGTGAGTGATCTACCCGTATGACACCACAGCCATTTGTTGCACATCTGACTGTTTTGTTTACAATTCATGCCAGATGAACACCCCTGCCCACTTCACCCGCTTGGTGGCGGCTGGATGCCCATGCACAACTCCCACAAAGCATGTTTCATTGATGATGTCCAGCAGGGCATCAATGGCTGATCCCACGCAAGGAAATTCTGAATTTGTTTTTAAAGCCAGCAGTAGCCTTCCGAGACGAAAAAGGCGGAACGTGCGGGCGGAAGTGAACCCCGGAAACGGAAAATCCCGGCCCCATTGCTGAGGCCGGGAAATACCGTCGTGGCGGAGAGAAAGTGCAGATCAGCCGCGTCATGCTTTAACCGCCACTATCCATCTTCTCCATAAGCGTGCGCTGGCTTTGGGCCTGCTCAATCTGCTCGGTCAATCCCTGGCGCGAAAGCTGAAGTGGTGAAAAGACTACGGGGGGAAATTATTTAACTACGGGCGATTGACGCACAAGTAAGCGAGGCCCAGAGCCGAACCAGTCACCTGCTGGTTTCCATTCCCCATTCTTGGAGAGATCGACCTCCACGCTCAACACCTGCATGGAATTCAGCCCCCTGGAGGCATCCAACACCATTCGCCAGTAGAATGAGCTATTTGTGAGCCATTTGCTCCTCTCAACCTCCAGCGAAAATGTGAGCGTGCTATCTGTAAACTTGAAATCAAAGGCCCGCACCTTGCCCGCAGATAGTGTGCCGGAACCAACCAACGTCGAACCCTGACGATAGATGTCCAAGACCAAGTTCCAAGTGGAGCTGGTTTTGGACCCCTCATCCAGAAGAAACTTGCCCACCATTGCACGCTCAACATCAAGACTTTTTGCCAGCCCTGCAACATTCTCAGCGCGCTCTAGTTCGGACACTTGAGCAGCATACTCGCTCAAATAGCTCTGCCCTTTCTTGTAATCGTTATTCTTGGCCGCAGCCGTAATCTGGCATAACAGTAACAGCGCCCGATCCGCGCCTTCCTCCTGAGCCCGGTTGAACTGGTACGCAGCGTCGGTGTTGCCCTCCAGCCCAAGCAGCAGACCCTTGGCAAGACGCACGCCCGGTGACTGCGTACCGGATTCATTCAAGCGCTGGAGCTGGTACTTGGCGTCGGCCTCACGCCCGGAAAACACCAGGGCGATGGCCAGCCCGGCCCGGGCATCAGCGTCGTCGGGGTTGGACTGCACAGCGTGCTCGAAGTAGCCACGCGCCTTGAGCTGCCCAGCACGGGCGAGTTGGGCGAACTGCGCGGCGTGGTTGACCACCGGTACTGCCGTTGCGGTGTTCGGCTTCTGCGGAGGTTTGCCACCCATGGCCAACAACTTGCCCTGCACGACCTTCTGATGCTCGGCCTCCAACCGGTCTTTCTCCGCTTGCAAGGTCTGCAACTCAGCCAGTTCCAACTTCTCGCGCTTAAGCTGTGCGGCGTCCTCGGCCAAGCGTTTCTTCTCAGCCTTAGGGTCCAGTCTAAGCTGAGGCGGGGGCGACATCGGTGGTGACAAGACTACGTGCTGGCCCGAGGCAACGACTTCAGCCGGTGACGAGAAATAGAATTGCCCGATGAGGCTTGAGGCCTCCCAGGGCACTTGCTTGCGCTTGGTCTCCGCCACCACGCTCTGGCGCACGCGCATGAAGACCTCGGTGATGGGCAGGCCCGGGGTGGCCATGTTCGTGAGGAGGTACTGCGTGAACAGCCCGTTCCTCCCTGCGCCGTCGGAGGCCACAGAGCCTGGAGCAGTGGCATAGGAAATGAGCGAGCCCGTTGGTGCGTCCATCTTGGCCAAGCCCAGCTCGGCGGAGCGGAAACTGCGGGCGAAAGGGTTGTTCCTGCAAGCATCTAAGATGATGATGTTTAGATCATTCCTGGCGTCTTCCATCTTGCCCAAGACCATCCCAGCGGGCAGGCAAGTAAAACGAACGTCACTTTCGGTCTGTATGTTGGCATTGACTGGTACCAGGTAGTTCTCACCACCAACCTGAAGGCCATGGCCAGCGTAGTAGAACAGCCCAGCACCCCCCTGGCGTAGCTTGAGCCCGAACTCGCGGACAGAGGAATCCATCTGTTGCTGATTTGCATTAGTTAGCAGCACCACTTCAAAGCCTAACCGCTGAAGGGCTGCGGCCATGTCCCTGGCATCGTTAACGGGATTTTTAAGAGGAGCAGAAGGGTAGGCACCGTTCCCAATGACCAAGGCAACCCTGCGCTCAGCATGAGCTGGGCCAGCCCCCAGTAGGAGTAAACAGGCGATGATGGCGGAGTAAGCCGTTCGACGCATATGATTCCTCACTGGAACACTCCCAAGGGACTAGAGTAACCTCAATAGGGTGCGCCACGGCATTCTTGGCAACACCATACAAGCCATTGGGCTGTAAGGTCAATCTAACTGCCAAGACAACGGCAAGATATTTCAGAATAATCTTCGAGATACGAAGGGCGGAACGTGCGGGCGGAAGTGAACCCCGGAAACGGAAAATCCCGGCCCCCTTGCAGGGACCGGGACATTCATTCTGGCGGAGAGGGAGGGATTCGAACCCTCGATGGACTTTTAAGGCCCATACCCGCTTAGCAGGCGGAATGAAGTATTCTCTGCAACACCCTGAAATATTGTCTGATAAACGTCCTTTGGACACTCGGGGCACTAGCCGTCATTGGTGGCAATTCGTTCCGCCTCCCCAGGGGCGGAATGAAGGGCGGAACGCCACGCCGGGCTACTGGGCGTCCCGCCTGCCCCTCTTCTCTCCCACCCGCTCGAGCGCGGCCTTGAGCTGCTCCAACCGCACGGGCTTGCCCACATAATCATCCATTCCCGCGTCAACGAACTTCTCGCGATCCCCATCCAGGGCATAGGCGGTCAGGGCGATGATGGTAGTGTTCCGCTTGTCCCCGAGCTCAGTCATGGATCTGACAAGACGTGTGGCTTCAACCCCGTCCATCTCCGGCATCTGCACGTCCATGAGGATGACGTCGGGTTCGATTATCTGCAAACAGGCCAGCGCGTCCTTTCCGTTGTTGGCTGTGACGACCTCATGCCCCATGCGCTTGAGCATAACCTGTAAACTCATCAGGCCGATGGGGTCGTCATCAACAAGCAGTATCCTCAATGACTTCAGGGGCGTGTTGACGAAGTCCGGTTTCTTGTCATCGCCGGGCGCTGTCTGTGCGGCATTGTCAAGAAGCAGATGCAGGAAAACCGTCGTGCCCACGCCTTCCTCGCTGTCCACAGTGATGTTCCCGCCCATGAGCTCGACGATGCGCTTCACAATGGCGAGACCGAGCCCAGCGCCTTCATACTGCCGGTGGTAGGAGGTGTCCGTCTGTGTGAACCGCTCGAAAACATGCGCCTGCTTGTCGTCCGGGATGCCGATGCCGGTGTCGCTGACGGAGATGTACATCCTGGTCTTGTCCGGGAATCTTCTGGAGGGGTGCGCCCAGGCGTCCACCCGCACGAAACCGGAAGGAGTAAACTTGATGGCGTTGCCGACAAGGTTGAAGAGGACCTGCCGGATGCGCGCCTCGTCGCTGACGAGCAGGGGCGGCACGCTCGGGTCGATGTTGAAGGTCAACTCCAGCCCCTTGTTCTGGCTGGCCAGGGTGAAGACCTCCGCCACGGTCTTGAACAGCTGGGCAATTTCG
>JANXYI010000173.1 GCA_025350085.1 Deltaproteobacteria bacterium | reverse complement strand
TCCTCGGCAAGATGCGCGTGGGCGATGCGGGCTTCGACGTGGTGCACCTGAACCTGCACAAGACCTTTGCCACGCCGCACGGCGGCGGCGGTCCGGGCGCGGGCCCGGTGGGCGTTTCCGAGCGCCTGGTGCCGTATCTGCCCATCTCGCGGGTGGAGAAGCTGGAGGACGGCCAGTTCTTCCTCAACTACGACTTCCCCAAGTCCATCGGCTACGTGGCCCCGTTCTACGGCAACTTCGGCGTGGTCTTGAAGGCCTATGCCTACATCCTGCGCCTGGGCAAAGCGGGCTTGATCCGCGCCACCGAGAGCGCGGTGCTCGCCGCCAACTACCTGCGCAAGCGCCTGGATACGGTGCTCGACGTGCCGTACGACCGCATCTGCATGCACGAGTTCGTGGCCAGCGCCTGCAACCTGTCCGGGTGCCACGTGCGCGCGCTCGACATCGCCAAGATGCTTTTGGACAAGGGCTACCACGCGCCGACCATCTACTTTCCGCTCATCGTCAAGGAGGCGCTCATGTTCGAGCCCACCGAGACCGAGAGCCTGGACACGCTTGATCAGTTCGCCGACGACCTCATCGCCATCCTGGCCGAGGCCCAGGCCGACCCGGAGCTGGCCTTTGCCGCGCCGACCACCCTGCCGGTGACGCGCCTGGACGAGACCCGCGCCGCCCGCAGCATGGAGCTGACGGATGATCTGTAGGGCTACCTGTAGGCCCACCGGCAAGGACGGGCAATAATGACGACCACCTATGACCTCGTGGTCCTGGGCGGCGGTCCGGGCGGCTATGACGCTGCCGTTGAAGCCGCTGCCGCGGGCCTCAAGACCGCGCTGGTGGAGGTCGGGGAGCTTGGCGGCACCTGTCTGAACCGCGGCTGCATCCCGACCAAGCTCTGGCTCGGCGCCACCGAGGCCGTGGACGAGCTGGCGGCCCAGGCCAGGATGCGCGTGGCCGCAGGCGAGATCAGCATAGACTTCGCGGCCCTGCAAGGGCGCAAGGACAAGGTCATCGCAGCCACGCGCAAGGCCATGGCCACGCGGCTGGCGCAGCTTGGCGTGGACCTGGTGCCTGGCCGCGGCCGCGTGGCCAGCGCTGGCACCCTGGAGGTAGACACCGCCAATGGGCCGAAGGCCCTGCACTACAGCCACCTGCTCGTGGCCACGGGCTCCCGGCCCATGAGCTTTCCCGGCCTTGAGCCGGATGGCGCCAGGGTGCTCGACTCCACAGGCCTGCTGGCCCTTGCCGAGCGGCCCAAGTCCCTCCTCGTGGTGGGCGGCGGGTTCATCGGCCTGGAGATGGCCCAGGCCATGCACCGCCTGGGCGCAAAAATCACCCTGGTGGACGCCCTGCCCCGCCTGGCGGGCCTGGAAGACCCGGAGGTCAGCCGTGTGCTGGAGACCGCGTTCAAGCGCCAGGGCTGGGATCTGCGCCTGGGCGTGAAGGTGGCCTCGGTCAAGACACGCGGCGAGCATGCCGTGCTTGCGCTCGATTCCCAGATCGGCGGCGGCGAGGAGCTCAGCGCGGATTGCGCGCTCATCGCCGTGGGCCGCAGGCCAAACAGCGCGGACCTGGGGCTCGAAGCCCTGGGCGCAAAGCTTTCCGGCGCAGGCCATATCCAGACCGACAAACATCTGCTGGCCGCGCCGAACGTGTCCGCCGTGGGCGACGTGAACGGCCGGACGCTCCTGGCCCACGCCGCCAGCCACCAGGCCCGGTACGTGGTGGAGCGCCTGCTGGGCAAGACAACCGCCCCTTACGCCTCCGGCCCTGTGCCGAGCATCCTGTACGGCTCGCCCGAGGTCTTCCGCGCCGGGGTCCTGGCCGAGGAGGCCAAGGCCAAAGGTGAGGCCGTGCTCGTCTCCCGCGCCCAGCTCATCGCCAACCCCATGGCCCAGGCCCACGCGGCCACCCAGGGCTTTGTGAAATGCGTCTGGCGCGAGAGCCGCGTCGTCGGCATCACGGCCGTTGGCGCGGGCGTGTCGCGCCTGGCCTGCCTGGCCTTGCTGATCATCAAGCTCGGCTGGACCCGCGAGGACGCGGCAGGCTTTTTGTTCCCCCACCCGACCCTGGACGAGGCGCTCCAGGCGGCGCTTCTGGCCGACAAAGAGGCCGTGTAGGCCAAGAGAGGACATCCAGTGACAACGATCAAGAAACCGACCACCAAGAAGCCCGCTGCGGCCAAGGCGACGGCTAAGAAACCCGCTGCCCCCAAAAATGCGGCGAAGCCGACGGCGAAAAAGCCTGTTGCAGCCAAAGCCGCTGCGCCCAAGGCCGCAGCCAAGAAAGCCGCTGCCCCCAAAAATGCGGCGAAGCCGACGAAGAAGCCCACCGGCCCCGTCCAGGTGGACGCCGTGGACGCGCGCCCGGAGTTCGACATCTTCACCTACTGCGAGCTGGCCGGAGAGACGCGCCTTGAGCACGACCTGCTGGAGGAGCTGGAGCCGCGCTTCGATGACTGGGCGGCCAAGTATCTGCGCGCCTACCGCATCACTGACCCGGCCGCGCCAAAGGGCGGCGGGCACGTGCTCCTCTGGCTGGAAGAGCCCGTGGAGGAGGAGATCGAGGGCATCTGGCAGGATTCGCCCTCTGCGGGCATGGCCTTCCACAACCTGGCCATCCACATGGTCATGAGCGCTGCCCAGGCCCTGGTGCAC
>JANXYI010000170.1 GCA_025350085.1 Deltaproteobacteria bacterium | reverse complement strand
TGTCCCAGCCGGACCTGGCCACCCTGCTCTCCGTGGGCAAATCCATCGGCCGCGCGCTGCGCGCCTTTGCCCGGCCCGTGAGCATGGTCGTCAGCTCGGACATGAGCCATTTCGTGACCCACGAGCTGGCCCAGGAGCTGGACGCCAAGGCGCTCGATCCCGCCCTGGCGCTCAACCCCACGGCGTTTTACGAGACCGTGCGCGGCGAGAACATCAGCATGTGCGGGGTGCTGCCCATGACCCTGGCGCTCGCCGCGGCGCTCGAACTGGGCGCCACCCAGACCGAGATCACGGCCTACGCCACCTCCGGCGAGATGAACGGCGAGATGCGCCGCGTGGTGGGCTATGCCGGGATGATCGCCAGCTGACCGTCCGGTCAGCCCCTCGGACACGACGGGTTCCAAGGGGCGATGAACCCCGAAGGGGACCCTTGGCCTGCGGAACATACCCAAAACCACGGTATCCAGCGAACAGTCCTGCTGCACGCAAGAAGGCCCGGAGCGATTGCCCCGGGCCTTCTTGCTGTCCTTTCGACTTGCGGGCTACCAGCCCCGGCCGCTGTCCGCGCGGACCATGCGGCCGTTCTCGTGGTAGCGCACACCCCGGGGCGGCGCACCGTCGTCCACCCGCTCGCAGACCAGCGGGATCTCCCCGCCCTGGGAGTCGCGCAGGCTGCCCACGCACTCGATGGTCCTGGTCGGCTGCTGCTCTGTGCGCACCAGGGTGCGCAGGCGGCCGCGGGGGGTCTGGACGCGCCTGTCCGGCTGCGGGATGTCCATGCGCACGTGCAGGCTGCCGTCCTCCACGGCCAGGCCCGAGAGCTGCATCCGGCTGACCAGGCGCTCGTCGCCCACCAGGGTGCCGTACAGGGTGTCGCCGCCGGGCTTGAGCTGGAGCATGGGGAAGGCCCTGTTGCCCTCGGTCTCGATGCGCCAGACCCCGGCCAGACGCGAGAGCACCGTGGCGCGGTCGTCTCCGCGGGGAGCGCGCGGGCGCGGGCGCGGCTGCTGCACGTCCCCATAGGGCTGGGCCGAAGCCTGACCCGGAGACTGAATCGACGCCTGCTGGCCGATGACGGTCACGGAAGACGCGGGCAGGGTCATGCCCGGCCTGAGCTGCTGGCCGGCAACAGTCACGTTGGGCGCAGCGGGGACGTTCGGCGCGGCCTGCTGCTTGGCCTGGGCCTGCTGCACGGACTGCAGGCGCTCGGTTTCGCGGCGCGCGGCCTCCAGGGCCAGGCGCTCCTGCTCCAGCTTGCGGCGCTCGGTCTCCAGCACGGCGAGCTGCTCGCGCAGGCGCTTGTCCTGCGGGGCCTGGGCCTCGGCCAGCTTCTTGGCCGCGTCCTGGTCCAGCTGCTGCCTGCGGCGCGCCAAGTCGGCGCGTTCCAGCTCCACCTGCTGCTTCTCGGCCTCCAGCCCCAGGATGTAGTCCTTGAGCCGCTGCTCCTGCTGGCGCTGCTCGGCCGTTACCTGCTGGACCGTGGCCGACTGGGCCGCGGCCAGCTGGGCCTTGACGTTCGCCCCTTGCGGGGGCGTTCCGGCCAAATAGAAATACCCGGCAATGGACGAGGACTCCCAGGGCACCTGCTTCTTGGACGTCTCGCCCATGACGCCGATGCGCACGCGCTTGAAGACCTCCTCGATGGGGATGCCCGGGGTGTTCATGTTCTCCAGCAGGTACTTGGTGTACATGCCGTTGGCGCCCTTGCCGTCCGAGGCCACGGAATTGGGGGCCGTGGCATAGGCCACGATGGAGCCCGTGGGCGCGTCCATGCGCGCCAGGCCCTGGTCCACGGAGCGGAAGCTGCGGGCAAAGGGGTTGTTGCGGCAGGCGTCGAGTATGACGATATTGAGCTCGTTGCCCGCGTCCTCCATCTTGCCGAGCACGCGCCCGGCGTCCACGCACTCGAACTTGGCGTCGGACTCGCTGCTGATCTTGGCGCCCACAGGCACCAGGTAGTTCACGCCCTGCACCTGCACCCCGTGCCCGGCGTAATAGAACAGGCCCACACCGCCGCGCTTGAGGCGCACGCCGAACTCGCGGATGGCCTCCTCCATGTCGCGCAAGGAAACGTCGGTCTTGAGCTGCACGTCAAAACCGAGCCGTTGCAAGGCCCGGCCCATGTCCCGGGCGTCGTTGGCCGGGTTTTTCAGCGGCTTGTCCTTGTAGGCCGAGTTGCCGATGACCAGCGCATAGCGGCCGGTGTCGGCCAGGGCCTGGCCGTACGGGAAGGCCGTGAGCAAAAACAGGGCGGTGAGCGCAAATATGAGTCGCATGGGGGTGCGCATGGGGGGCTCCTGAAGGCCAGGGATTTCGTCGCGGCTGGCCGCTGCTTCTGGCCGCTGATGCTATCCGACAAGGCCCCTGCTGGCAATCCTGCCACGGCCAAGGCGTTGTCCTGGACTTTGGCCGGGCCGACAGGTAGATATGCGGACATGGCGACCTCTATCCTTTCAGCAAAATCGGGGCCAGAAACGTGATCGCCGGGCGCATCCGCAGCTGGTTCGGCCGGCACCACGCACCGCGCTTCACGGGGCTCGAGATTTTGAAATACATCGGGCCGGGCCTGCTCGTCACCGTGGGCTTCATCGACCCCGGCAACTGGGCCGCCAACGTGGCTGCCGGGGCCGGGTACGGCTACAGCCTGTTGTGGATGGTCACGCTCTCCACCATCATGCTCATCGTGCTCCAGCACAACGCCGCGCACCTCGGCATCGCCACGGGCCTGTGCCTGTCCGAGGCCGCGGTCAAGCACATGCGGCCAACGACGGCGCACACGCTGCTGGGCTCGGCCATGCTGGCGGCCGTGGCCACGGCCCTGGCCGAACTCCTGGGCGCGGCCATTGCGCTGAACATGCTCTTCGGCCTGCCCATCTGGCTGGGCGCCTTCCTCACCGCGGGCTTCGTGGCCTGGATGCTCTACTCCAACGCCTACCGCCGCGTGGAAAAGGTCATCATCAGCTTTGTCTCGCTCATCGGCCTGGCCTTCATCTACGAGCTGACCCTGGTGAGCGTCCCCTGGGGCGAGGCCGCGAGGGCCTGGGTCACGCCCTGCCTGCCCGCGGGCTCCATACCCATCGTCATGAGCGTGCTCGGCGCCGTGGTCATGCCGCACAACCTGTTCCTGCACTCCGAGGTCATCCAGAGCCGCCAGTGGAACCTGAAGGACCGCTCCGTCATCCGCCGCCAGCTGCGCTACGAGTTCGTGGACACGCTCTTCTCCATGCTCGTGGGCTGGGGCATCAACAGCGCCATGATCCTGGTGGCTGCGGCGACCTTCTTTGCCCAGCATACGCCCGTGGATCAGCTGGAGCAGGCCCAGGCCATGCTCCGGCCCATGCTGGGCGATGCTGCGGCCGTGGTCTTCGCCCTGGCCCTGCTCATGGCCGGCCTGGCCTCCAGCGTCACCGCGGGCATGGCCGGGGGCAGCATCTTCGCCGGGCTCTTCTCCGAGCCCTTTGACATCAAGGACGCCCACAGCCGCCTCGGGGTTGCGCTGACCCTGGTCCCGGCAGCACTGCTCATCGCGTTCATCGCCTCGCCGTTCCAGGGCCTGGTGGTCTCGCAGATCTGCCTGAGCGTCCAGCTCCCGCTGACCATCTATCTCCAGTTCCGCCTCACGGCCTCGCATGCGGTCATGGGCGAATACGCCAACACGGCCTGGCACAACCTGGTGCTGGGCCTGATCTCCGTGGTCGTGGTGGGGCTGAACCTGCTGCTGCTCAGGGACATCCTCGGGGGCTGAGCTCCGGGGGAGCTGAGGTGCCGGGGGCTGATATTTCGGGGGGCGGTTGATTTCCCCTGGCCCGTGGCATACCTGTACGGGAGGAAAAGCGAGGTTCCATGCCCGAAGCCTTCCCCTTTGAGATCACCGAGTACGGGCCAAGCGGCCCGGTAAAGAAGCAGATCGAGGCCATCCGCGAGGTGCCGCTGACCATCTTCCTGAACGGCCGCGAGGTGGTGACGCTGCTCTGCACCGGGAAGTATCCCATGCACCTGGCCGTGGGCTTCCTCAAGTCCGACGCGCTGCTGACCGACAAGGCGCAGCTGGAGGACGTCACGATCACGGACGAGGGCGCCCGCATCACAGCGCGCGTGCAGGTGAGCCACGACCCCTTTGCCCAGGGCCGGGAGATCCAGCGCACCATCACCTCGGGCTGCGGCAAGGGCACCAATTTCGACCGCAACGTGGAGACCATCTCCAGGCGCCGCATCGTCTCGGAACTCACCGTCACGCATGCGCAGATCCTGGCCCTGGCCGCGGAGCTGAAGCACCGCAGCACCCTCTATAACCGCACCCGCGGCTGCCACAACTCGTCGCTCTGCACGCCGAAGGAGATGCTGCTCTTCCGCGAGGACATCGGCCGGCACAACGCCATCGACATGATCGTGGGGGAATGCTTCCTGGACTCCCTGCCCACCGAGGACAAGATGATCGTGTCCACGGGCCGGGTGGCCTCGGAGATCCTGCTCAAGACCGTGCGCATCGGGGTCTCGGTGCTGGCCTCCACGGCCGTGGCCACCAGCTTCTCGGTGGAACTGGCGCGCACCATCGGGCTCACACTCATCGGCAACATCAAGGCCGACAGCTTCTGGGTCTACAATGATCCGGGGCGCATCGTCGGCTAGTTCCGGCTGACTATCTTGCGCCCAGCCCGCGCAGCCATTCGATCACCAGGTCTGCGGCCGCCGTGGGCACGCCCAGGTGCTCGGCGTCGACCTCCACGAAACGGCTCTCCGGGTGCGCCGGGGCGCGTTCAAAGGCATAGGCCTTGTCCCTGTTCTGGGGATCGCGGCTGCCCACGACCCACAGGATGGGCAGGGCCGTCTTGATGGCCGAGGCGCTTTTCGGCATCACCGCCGGGCCGTCCGGGGCGTTGTAGCTCAGGTAGATCGACGCGGTGGTGGCCATCACCAGCTCCTTGCCCATGTTCACGTCCTGGAAGCGGCCCTGATCCTGACCGCGCCCGGCCGCGACCATCTCCCTGGCCCGCCCTACGTCGGCGGCAAAGCGTTCACGCTGGCGCGGACGGTCCGGGGAATGCGCGGCAGCCAGGCAGACCACGGCGTCCAGGCCGGGATAGCGCGCCGCATAGGCCAGGGCCGCGTTGCCGCCCAGGCTGTGCCCGGCCACGGCCACCCGTGTTGCGCCCTGGGCGCGCAGTTCGCGCACGGCCGCGTCGATCTCCTCCAGGGCGACGTCAAAGCTGGCGTTGAACCCCCGGCGGCCGGACCAGGGCATATCCGGCGCAATGACGAGGAAGCCCGCCGAGCGCAGCTCCGCGGCCAGGTTGGATACGAAACGGTCAGGGGAGCCTGTCTTGCCGTGCAGGACCACCACGCCGGTGGTTTTGGCATCAAAGCCCAGGGCCAGGGCAGGCAGGCCAAGAAACGCGGCCCAAAGCAGGGTCAGGAACGCGGCACGGACACGGTGCATGGCAACCTCCGGGGTCGAAAGCGGGCTAGCGGCCCGCGGGTTTCTCCACCAGCCCCTTGAGCCACTCGGCCGCCAGGCGCGCGGACTCCGCAGGCACGCCCAGGTGGTCGGCCCGGACTTCCTCATAGCTGCTCGCCGGATGCGCCGGGGCCTTGGCAAAGGCGTACGAGCTTCCCAGGCGGGACAGGGGGTCCTTGTTGCCCACCACCCACAAGAGGGGCACGGCCGGCCTGATGGCCGCCACAGTGCGCGGCATCACCGTCGGGCCGTCCGGGTCGCTGTAGCTTAAGTAGATCTCGGCCGTGGTGGACAGGTCGTAGTCCTTGCCCTGGTTCACGTCGAGGAAGGCCGAGCGCTCGGCCCCGCGGCCGCTTACGACCATCTCGCGCGCCTTGCGCAGGTCGGCCAGGAACACGTCGCGGTGGCGCTCCGGGTCATGCGACGGGGCCAGGGCGATGAGGGCGAAGACGTTCGCCCGGGTGGCGGCGTAGCCCAGGGCGGCGTTGGCGCCCAGGCCGTGCCCGACGATGGCCACCCGGGTCGCGCCCTTGGACAAGAGCTCGCCCACGGCCAGGCCGATCTCCACCAGGGCCTGCTGATAGGTGGCGTCAAAGCCGCGCTTGCGCGACCAGGGCATCTCCGGGGCGATGACCAGGAAGCCCACATTGCGCAGCAGGCGCACGGTCTCATGGATCTGCTTGTCCGGGGAGCTGTTCTTGTCGTGCAGCACCACCACGCCAAGCAGCTCCGCAGCACTCGCCGGCACCGGGGCCAGGGCCAAGGCCAGCACCAGGGCAAGGCCCAGGGCAAGGCAGATGGCGAAGCCAGTTGCGATGCCAACAAGTCGTGGGAACGACGCGCGCAGCATGGACAGCCTCCGGCAGGATTCGGACAGGACGCAAGGCCCAGCCGTACCCGTCTATACCGGGGCGGGCCAGCCTTGGCAACCCGCCGCGTAGGCTGGAAAAATCAGCCCTGGCAGCGCAGCTGGAACTGGTGGTGGCGCTCGCCGTACGGCGGGTGGCCGAAGAAGGCCGAGCCGGACACCAGCACGTCGGCCCCGGCAGCG
>JANXYI010000161.1 GCA_025350085.1 Deltaproteobacteria bacterium | reverse complement strand
TCGAGCGCCGTTGAGTAGACGATGGGCTTGAAGGCCGAGCCGGGCTGTCTGCGGGCCTGTGTGGCGCGGTTGAACTGGCTTTTCTCGAAGCTGAACCCGCCGGAAAGGGCCACGACCTCGCCGGTCTCGGGCATCATGGACACCAGCGCGCCTTCTGGGCCGGGCTCGCGCTCCAGGTTGAGCACGAAGTGGTTGGCGCCCTTGTTCTCGCGCACGGTGACCCAGACCAGGTCGCCCTTGTGCAGGATGCGCGAGGGGTCGCCGGGCACGGGCGCGTCCGCGCCGCTGACGTTCTTGTTGGCGTTACGGCACCAGCTGGTGCTGCTGGCCGGGATCTCGCCGGAGTTCTGGCCGAAGCGCACCTGGGCCTTGTCCTTGGCGGTCTCCACCACCAGGGCGCGCAGCCAGACGCCGGGCCTGGGGGTCTCGCCCGCGCGGGTCTCGTCCAGGAAATGGGCGTAGTCCTCAGGCTTGAGGCGCCCGGCCGGGCCCTCCCAGCCTTTGCGCTTGGCGATGTCCGCCAGGCCGCGGCGCATGGCGTTGTCCGCGGCGATCTGGTGCGGGATCTCGCAGGCCGTCTCCACGGTGAGCCCGCCCTGGTAGACCTCGTCCTCGCCGTACTTGTCGATGAGGAAGCGGCGCACCTCTTCCAGGTAGTAGGCGCCGACCTTCCAGGAGTGGTCCTCCATGCTGCGGTACACGAGCTTCTGGTTGATCGCCTGGGTGTGCTGGGCCTGGGAGATGAAGCCCTGGGAAAGCATCTGGTCCAGCACGTATTTCTGGCGGGTCTTGGCCGCCTCGGGGTCGGCATAGGGGCTGTAGCGGCTGGGGGCCTGGGGCAGCCCGGCCAGGATGGCGCTCTCGGCCAGCGTCAGGTCCTGGACGTGCTTGCCGAAGTATTCGCGCGCCGCGGCCTCCACCCCGTAGGCCTTGGAGCCCAGGAAGATCTGGTTCAAGTAGATGGTCAGGATCTCGTCCTTGGTCAGGTAATTTTCCAGGCGGTAGGCCAGCATGGCCTCCTTGATCTTGCGCTCGAAGCTCTTCTCCGGGGTCAGCAGCAGGCGCTTGACCACCTGCTGGGTGATGGTGCTGCCGCCCTGGCGGATGCCCCCGGCCTTGAGGTTCATGAGCATGGCCCGGATGATGGCAAAGGGGTCGATGCCGTCATGCTTGTAGAAGCCGGAGTCCTCGGCCGCTAGGAAGGCCTTGGGCAGGTAGGCAGGCATGTCCGGCAGGCGCACCAGGAAGCGCTTCTCCTTGTAGAAATAGCCGAGCACGCGGCCCTCGCGGGCCAGCACGGTGGTCACCAGGGGCGGCTTGTAGTCGGTGATGGTGCGGAAGCCCGGCAGGTCGTGGGACAGCCACCAGAAGGCCAGGGCCACCATCAGGACTCCGGCCACGGGCAGGCCGAGCACGACCCAGAGCACCTTGCGCTTGAACCTTCTGCTCCGTCTCATGGGGTGGCTCATGGGTGCGTCCCTTCTGCTGCTGGGCTTCTTTGTGT
Organism: Deltaproteobacteria bacterium; assembly: GCA_025350085.1. GTDB lineage: Bacteria > Desulfobacterota > Desulfovibrionia > Desulfovibrionales > Desulfovibrionaceae > Humidesulfovibrio. Next base: position 518 of record JANXYI010000161.1, on the reverse strand, counting down.
TTTTTCGCGGCATTTACCTGCGCTCCGTGAGGCCCCAGGCCCTGCGCAACCGGTGGTACAGGTCGAGGACGTCCTTCTCGGTCATGCCCAGGCGCCTGAGCAATCCGGCCCCGCCCTGGCTTTCGCGCAGGGCTTGGCAGTCCTTGAACTCGAAATACATCTGTCGCCCGTTGCGGACCCAGAAGGGGAACAGGCGGCAGTAGAAAGGCCGGGCCTCGCGCGGGAGAAGGCAGCCCTCAGGCCCGAGCAGCAGGCAGGCGCCCGAGGGCGCCAGCGCCAGGCGGTCGTGGAGCCCCTCGGCCGGGAACATCCCGCGCAGGCGCGCATCCTCGCCCGGGAACAGGCGGCAGAGGTTGTCCACAAAGCCCGGGGTGTTCTCCTGGCTGAAGAACTTCGCCGCGTCAGCCCCGGCAGCCTCCATGGCCGCGCGTTCCAGGGTGGAGAGCGGGAAGCAGAACTCCTCGTTGCCGGGCGTGAGGCAGCAGCAGGTGCCCGAGACCTCGGCGCAGCGGCGGCAG
>JANXYI010000128.1 GCA_025350085.1 Deltaproteobacteria bacterium | reverse complement strand
GGGCATGGTCATCGGCCTGCAGATGCACTATGCCCTGGCCAAGTTCGGGGCCGAGGGCTTTCTGGGCGCGGCCGTGGCCCTGTCCCTGGTGCGCGAGCTCGGGCCCGTGCTCACGGCCATCATGATCACCGGCCGGGCAGGCTCGAGCATGACCGCGGAGATCGGGGTCATGCGCATCAGCGAGCAGGTGGACGCCCTGCGCGTCATGGACATCAACCCCGTGGGCTATCTGGTCAGCCCCAAGCTGGCGGCCAGCATAATTTGCTTCCCCATCCTCACGGCCTTCTTCGACCTAGTGGGCATGCTCGGAGGCTATCTCACTGGCGTGCTGCTGCTCGGCGGCAACCACGGGGTGTATATCTACCGCATCCAGGCCTACATGAAGATGAGCGACGTGACCGGCGGCTTCATCAAGTCCCTGGTCTTCGGCGTGGTGGTCTGCACTGTGTGCTGCTTCATGGGCTTCTACACGCACCTTAGGCGCGACGCCGTGGGCCCGGAGGCCGTGAGCCAGGCCACCACCGCCGGGGTGGTGACCTCCTGTGTGCTCATCCTGTTGTCCGACTACGTGTTGACCTCGCTGCTCTTCTAGGTGGCATGACATGGCGCAGGACAAAACCCCGGACATCCTCCTCGAAGGCCTGACCGTCGGCTACGGCAAGACCGCCGTTGTCAGCGACATCGACGTGACCATGCCCGGCGGCAAGATCTCGGTGATCCTGGGCGGCTCGGGCTGCGGCAAGTCCACCCTGCTCAAGCACATTCTCATGCTCCAGCCGCCTCTGGCCGGGCGCATCATGATCGGCAGCCACGACCTGGCCCTGCTTGACCGCCGGGGCAAGCACTGCCTGCGCCAGCGCATGGGGGTGCTCTTCCAGGACGGCGCGCTGCTCGGTTCGCTCACCCTCGGCGACAACGTGGCCCTGCCCCTGCGCGAACACACCAGGCTGGACGAGAAGACCATCCGCGAGCGCGTACTGGCCAAACTGGCCCTGGTGGGGCTGGATGAATTTTCCGACTACTACCCGAACGAGCTCTCCGGTGGCATGCGCAAGCGCGCCGGGCTGGCCCGGGGCATGGTCATGGACCCGCCGCTGCTCTTCTGCGACGAGCCGACCAGCGGGCTCGACCCCGTGACCGCGGCCGAACTGGACCAGCTGCTGCTGGAGTTGAAGAAGAGCTTCGAGATGACCATGGTCGTGGTCAGCCACGACCTGGACAGCATGCGCGCCATCGCCGACCACGTGGTGGTCCTGGGCGACGGAAAGGTGCTCTACAACGGCGACCGGGAGGGCCTTGAGGCCACCAGGGACGAGTACCTGCGCCGGTTCCTGGACCGCCAGGCGGCCGAGCGCACGAGCCCTCGGCTGACCATGCCGGCGCTTGATTTCAAGGCCATGAAACGCGACTGTTCCAAATATCTGGGAGAGGGCTAGCGCGGCATCCAGGCGAGATCCAGGGCCACGCCCGGACAAGGCGTCCGGACCAGGGGAGGTGCATGATGAAGAAATATTCCAGGGAAACCCAGGTGGGCATCTTCGTGCTCGTGGGCTTTTTGGCCATCGCCTACATGAGCGTCAAGCTCGGGAACGTGCACCTGTTCTCCGACAATTTCTACACCATCACGGCCAAGTTCAACGACGTCACGGGGCTGAAGCTCAACGCCCCGGTGCAGATGTACGGCGTGGAGATGGGCTTTGTGGAGAACATCGGCATTGACCAGAACACGGGCATGTCCTCGGTATCCTTACGCATCCGCAAGGACATCCAGCTCACCGACGACACCATCGCCTCGGTCAAGACCAGCGGGCTCATCGGCGATAAGTACGTAAAGCTCTCGCGCGGCGGAGGCGAGGCAATCAAGCCCGGCGCAGTGCTGCGCGACACGGAATCGGCTATTGACCTTGAGGAATTAATCAGTAAGTATGTTTTTGGCGGCGTGTAAAAATGTGGCCGAATCTCTTGTGGCGGGATCTGTGAAGATGAAAAAAATCTCCGTGCTTGCCGGTCTGCTGCTTCTGACCGTCTGCCTCTGCTCCCCCGCCTTTGCCGGGGAGCCCCTGGACCGCCTCAAGACCGGCGTGGACAAGGTCGTCGACATCCTCTCCGACCCCGCGCTCAAGGGCGCGGCCAAAAAGGTCGAGCGTCAGCAGAAGATGCGCGCCGTTTCCGACAGCTTCTTTGACTGGCGCGAACTTTCCCGCCGCGCCGCGGCCGAGCACTGGGCCAAGTTCACGCCCAAGCAGCAGGAAGACTTCGTCGTCGCCTTCTCGGAGCTTTTGCAGAAGACCTACATCCGCAAGCTGGACAAGTACAACAACGAGAAGGTCAGCTACCTGAAGGAGCAGATCGAGGGCAACCAGGCCTTCGTGAACACCCTGGTGGCCATGAAGGACAAGAGCATCCCCATCAACTACGTCATGATCAAGCGCGACCAGTGGCTGGTCTACGACGTGTTCGTGGAAGGCGTGAGTCTGGTCAAGAACTACCGCACCCAGTTTGCCAAGATCCTGGTGAAGGATTCCCCCGAGGCCCTCATCCAGCGCATCAAGGACAAGATCAAGGCCCTGGACGAGGGCAAGAACGTCGACGATTCGGTCGGCAAGGATGGCTAGCCCCAAGATGACCGTTCAAGCGAAGGCGGCGCGCATGCACACGCACACCCGGAGTCTCCTGGCGGCCCTGGTCCTGACCCTGTTCTGCTCCACGCTGGCCCTGGCCGCGCCTACGGCGGCGGCGCCCGCTTCCGTGGCCGACGACAAGCCCGTCGGCCTGGTGCAGGCCGTCCGCCCCCCCCTGCTGCTGGCCTATGGCGATGTGGACATCTGGGACGAGAACGGACGGGTCATCCAGAAGCCCGCGCCGGGCGAGAAGATGAGCACCGCCGATGCCGCGGCCGAGACCCCGGACCCTCTTGAAGGCTGGAACCGCATGTGGTTCGGCTTCAACGACAAGCTCTATTTCTGGGCGCTCAAGCCCGTGGCCCAGGGCTACAGCTTCGTGATCCCGGAGCGTCCGCGCCTCTGGGTGAACAACTTCATCCACAACCTCGGGTTCCCCGTGCGCTTCGTCAGCCTCATGCTCCAGGGCAAGCCCGACGCCGCTGCGGTGGAGACCTCGCGCTTCATCGGCAACACGGCCTTCGGCCTGGGCGGCCTGGCCGACGTCACCGCCGACCTCAAGCCCTACAAGCCCATCCCCTCCACCGAGCAGGACCTGGGCCTGACCTTCGGCTACTGGGGCGCGGGCAACGGCTTCTACCTGGTCTGGCCCTTCATAGGCCCGTCCTCCGGCCGCGATACCGTGGGCTACGCGGGCGACTACTTCCTGGACCCGGCCAGCTACATTCACCCCTGGTACTGGTCCATCGCCGCCAAGGGCTACGAGAAGGTCAACGAGGTCTCCCTGCGCATAGGCGACTACGAGACCCTGAAGGACGCCTCGGTGGACCCGTATGAGGCCGTGCGCGACGCCTACCTGCGCATGCGCTTCAAGAAGATGAACGACTAGGACGGCTGCTGCCAGAAACGTCCGCCATGCTTCTGGCCGTTCTCTCCGATTCGCACCTCACTGCCCCGGACGCGCGCTTCGAGCGCATCTTTGCCGCGTACCTGGCAGGCGCCGACGTGCTCCTGCACTGCGGCGACATGGTCGGGGCCGGGGTCTACCACGCGCTCTGCCGCCACCCGCACTTCATCGCCGTGCGCGGCAACTGCGACCACTTCCTGCTGGATCACGACCTGCCCCCCACCCGGTGCGTTGAGCTCACGCTTGGCTCCGGGCGCGTCCTGCGCATCGGGCTGGCCCACGGCTGGGGCGAGCGTTCCAGCGTGGGCAGCCGCGCGGCCGAGCTCTTCCCCGGAGCCGACCTGGTCTGCTTCGGCCACACCCACCGCCGCCACTGGTCAGAGCACGGCCCCACGCACCTGCTCAATCCCGGCAGCCTGGCCGAGGGCTCGCTGGCCCTGGTGGACATTGGCGAAGACGGCGGCCTAAGCTGCCGCTTCGTGGACGCGGATTTGGACTTGGACGGCTAGGCCGCCCGGGACAGCGCTCAGACAGACAGGCGGACGCGGGCTTACAGGCCCACGAATTCCTTCTTGGCCGCCAGCACCTTCTGCAGATAGCGGCGCGTCTCCTCGGCCGCGTGGCGCTCCACGATGGTCTCGTAGACCTGCATGGGCGCCCGGCTGTTTATGACGCCAAGCGCCGCAGCCCGGTCGCGGTGGAAGGTCTTGAGCAGCGCGCCTGAGCCGCCGTTGTAGGCCGCGATGACGCAGTACTCGCGCGAGAGCCCGTCGCCGATGCCCGAGAGGTGCCGCGTGGCCAGCAAATGCAGGTAGGCCGTGCCGTAGGTGATGTTGTGCTCGGGCTCGAAGAGAAAGGCCTTGGTCGGCTCTCCCCTCTGCTGGGTCAGGAAGGCCTGGACCTCGGCCCCGGCCGTCTGTGGCACCACCTGCATGAGCCCCACGGCAGGCACGGCGTTGATGGCGTAGGGGTTGAAGTCGCTCTCCACGCGGATGATGGCGTAGACGAGGTTGCGGCTGACCTGGAAGCGGGTGGACGCCTCCTCCACCAGGGGCCGGAACTTGGCCGCGCGCACGTGCATGTGCTCGGCCACCATGGGGATGACCACAAAACGCACGGTCTTGCCCGCGACCTCGGCGGGGCGCTCCTGCACGCTTAACTCCACCACCTGGCGGGCAAAGGCCTCGGCCTGGGCCTCGGTCCTGATGTCCCGGCCACGGCCGTCCTTGACCTCGCCCAAGAGAAACGGCGTACCGCCGAGCTTCACGGGTCCGGCGGAATACAGGTCCACGGCGCGCGGATCATAGGGGGTGAGCAGCGTGGTGGCCACGGCCGCGCGCAGGCTGGCCTGCGGGGTCTGCTGGTCCAGCGTCTCCACCAGGATTTTCCCGTTCTCAAAGTCAACGCTGGCGCGCGACAGGTAGTTCTGGGTGTACTTGACGTACTGCTTGGGTTCGGGCTCGCGGGCGTCGCGGGTGCCCCAGGTGCCGCCCACGGCGCGGCGGAAGCTCACGAGGATATTTTTGAAGCGCTTGTAGTCGGCCTCGATGGCGCTGGGATTGGTGGCGTAGCGGATGGCCTTGTCGCGGGCCATGCCCACGGCCGCGCTGGTGTCGCCCGAGGCCACGCGGGCAATGCCCACGGCGTCGGAGGCCGAGCAGGAAGTGGCCAGCAGGGCCAGGCAGAGCAGGGAAATCTGTGGCGCGGCTGCGCGCAGTCGGATCAGCAGTCGGAGCATGGCCAGCCTCCTGGCGCCGAAGGCTTCTTAGGCCGGGCGCCGGGCGTGAAAAAACCCCAGTTGACCGTGGGCAGTGGACCGGAACCCTCTTGGTAATGGGCACTGCCCTTCACTTCTGATTTTGTTGGTTCCCGATGCCGTTCTGGCTCTCACCTGTCGTCCAGGGTACCTTGTCATAAGCATGTCCCGTGCCAAACTTCGCGGGCAGGCCCGGCCCGGCCCGGCCTCAGACCACCGGAAGCGAGAGCCGCCGGGCCTCGGCCAGGTATTTGGCGGCCAGGCTGGCGTCGCCGCAGTGCTCAGCCCAGTGCAGGAACAGCAGGCGCAGGTCGCCTGAGCGGATGCGTTCCGGGTGCGCCAGGCGCGCGCCTGCCAGCCCCTTGTCAAAACCTTGGCGCAAAAATTCAGCCAGGGCGCTGGCGCGGTGCCGGGGCCGGTGGGCCGTGTCGATGCGGGCAAGCCCGGCCCGGGCATAGGCCTCACGCCGGTCGTCGTCCGCGAGCAGCGCCCGGGTCTTGGCCGCGGCGTCGGCCTCGTCGTCGGGCCTGTAGGTCACGAAATGCACCCCGTCCTCGAACAGCTCGTCCTGGCCGTTGCCGATCAACGGGGTCAATAGGCAGGCCCCGCAGGCGAGCGCCTCGAAGACTCGGAAATTGAGGTCCCCGCGCTCGGCGATGTTCAGCACCACCCGGGCGCGCGGGAAGAGTTCGGCGAAGTCGCCCCGGCGCGCCGCAAGGCCCGGGAACTCGCGCTCCAGGCGCTGCAAGAAATCATGCCGTTGCGGGGTGGTCTCCGGGTCCACGGTGCCCACGAAGAGCAGGTCGAAGTCCTTGTCCACGGCCTTGGGCTGGTAGCGGTCCTCGGCAAAGGGCGGCAGCCAGAGTACGCGTTCCGGCGCCAGCTCGGCCGCGAAGCCCTCCACGTCCCCGCGCAGGCTCACGGCGCAGAGGTCAAAGGACCCGGCGTAGAGCGGATACCAGCCGTGGATGTGGGAGTCGATGCAGTAGAAGGCCGTGAGGCACGGGTAGCGCTCCAGGCCGACGAGCGGCGGGGGCAGGCTGCGGTCGGTGTAGACCACCGCGTCCGGGGCCGCTCCGCAGCGCTCACAGATCTCCGCCCAGGTGAGCGCCGCCGGGCCGGTGAGCGGCAGGCGCACCACGCGGAAGCCCTCGGCCTCCATCTGGTGCATGAAGAACTGGCCGCCCACCCAGGCGATGAGTTTCTGATCTGTGCCCATGTTTGTCCTCATCTCAGGTGCAGATAGCTGATGAAGTCGTCGATGCCGGACAAGCGGCAGTCCACGTAAGCCTCCGCATACTGGCCAAAGGTCTTGGCCCGGCCGTAGACGTTGTAGACCCGGTCTTCACTGCCGTAGTTCAGCCCGTAGAATGCCGCGGCCTGCGGGTGTACGGGCAGCTCAAAGTCCGCGTAGCCCTCGCCCAGGGCTCCCGCGTCCGGCAGCAGCGCGGGGGCCATGGGCGCCAGGCCCAGCTCAGCCAGGATGCCGACCGCGGCCAGGTGCAGCAGCTCCGGGCCAGGGTGGTTGACCGAGAGAAACAGCGGCCGTTCGCGCCAATGCTCCAGCACGAAGTCCAGGTATTGTATGGGGGTGTGGACCTGGCGCTCTGTCTCGCGGGCCACGGTCTCGGCCAAAAGCGCGTCCAGGTCGTACTTCCTGCCCAGCGGGGTGGACAGGTACAGGTGCAGGATGTCGCGCCGCGGCAGGCCCATGCCCAGCAGGTGGTCCAGGTAGATGTCGCGGTAGTCGAAGCCCGGCGCGCCGGACCAGAGCGGCCACGGCCCGCGGAAGAACATGTTCGGGATGCACAGGCTCGGGCAGCCCGCGGGCAGTTTTTCGAGCAGCGCGGCCGAGGCAAGCTCGCCCCACTCCGGGCCCAGGTGCTGATACAGAAACAGGCCGCAGGCGTCCAGCGCAGCCGCAGGGACCGCTTCGCGGGTATAGTTCAAATACACGCGGGGCACAAAATACTGAGCGAACTCCGGGCTGGCCGAAAGGAACGCGGCCAGGGGCTGGCCCTGGCAGTTGGCGTGCAGGATGGCAGTGCGCTTGTCCACGTGAGCGGCATTGCAATGCCCGTGCCGCAATCTTCGCGGCGCGGGCGGGCGCAGGCTGCCCCTTGAAATGCGCGCCTGATTCGGCTACCTGTGCAGGTGCCGAGCGGACATCTCGGAACACGGTGCGATTCCGTGGCGGTCCCGCCGCCGTAACCGGGGACGGGGAGAGACATGGGGCGCAAGCGCCCGGCCACTGTCGGGGTTCACCCCGGCGGGAAGGCCGTCTCCCCCCGGCTGATCCGGAAGCCGGAAGACCTGTCCGCACCGGGTATTTTCAGGAACGTGATGGCAAAGGGTTCCGGTGGGCGTTGTTGCGCCCGCCGGGGCCCTTTTTTTGTTGCACCAAAAAAGATCCGCTGCCTGGCAGCACTACCCAGAAAAGGAGCCCCCATGCGCGCAAAGCTCGAGGCCGACCTCGCCGCTGTCCTCACCGCCATTTCCCCGGTCAACCAGTCCCTAGCCGCCGCGGGCCAGGCCCACCTGGACAACCTGACCAAGCCCCAGGGCAGCCTCGGCCGCCTGGAGGAGCTGGCCCTGCAGCTGTACCTGATCCAGGGCGGGCAGAAGCCCAGCGCTGACCCCTGCCGCGTGTACACCGTGGCCGGGGACCACGGCGTGGTGGCCGAGGGCGTGAGCCTGTTCCCGCAGGAGGTCACGCGCCAGATGGTGGCGAACTTCGTGCACGGCGGCGCAGGCATCAACGTGCTGGCGCGCACGGCCGGGGCCGAGCTCTATGTGGTGGACGCCGGGTGCCTGGGCGGGGGCTTCGACGAGCACCCGAACCTGATCCAGGGCAAGGTGGCGCCGGGCACGGCCAACCTGGCCAAGGGCCCGGCCATGACGCGTCAGCAGTGCCTCCAGGCCCTGCTGCTCGGCGTGGACCTGGCCGACCGCGCCCTGGCGGCCGGGGTGCGCGTGCTGGGCACCGGCGACATGGGCATCGGCAACACCACGCCCTCCACGGCGCTCTACTGCGCGTATCTGGGCCTGGACCCCACCAGCATGACCGGCCCGGGCACCGGGCTGGACAAGCCCGGCGTGGACCGCAAGGCCGAGGTCATCCGCACGGCGCTGGCCCTGCACACCGCCACCGTCAAGTCCGGCAATGCCCTGGACATCCTGGCGGCCCTGGGCGGTCTGGAGATCGCCTGCCTGGCCGGGCTCATCCTGGGCGGCGCCAAGAACCGCCAGCTCGTGTGCGTGGACGGGTTCATCTCCACCGCGGCCTGCGTGGCGGCCTGGAAGCTCAATCCGGCCACAACGGACTACACCGTGCTCTCCCACGCCTCGGCCGAGCCGGGGCACAAGATCGCGCTGGAGAAGATGGGCAAGCAGCCGCTGCTCGACCTGGGCCTGCGCCTAGGCGAGGGCACGGGCGCGGCCCTGGCCATGTTCCTTGTGCGCTCGGCCGCGGCCATCTTCAACGAGATGGCCTCCTTTGCCTCGGCCGGGGTGAGCACGGCGGACTAGCGGGCAGAAGCCGATAAACGCAACAACGCCCGCTCCGGCTCGTATCGGGGCGGGCGCTTTTTTCGCGCAAGGGGAAAGGCTCGGGCCTGTTTCCAAAAGATGGATTTGGTTCCCTGGCGAGGAGAGAGCCGATTTGGGGCCAGGGATAGTACTCACGCGGTACAGCCCTGGACCAAAATCGGCTCACGACGACGTCCAGGGGGCAAAAGACGCTTTTAGAGACAGGCCCTAGTGGCCGCGCACCACGCCAAGCACCAGGGCCAGGGTCTCATCCTCGTTGATGTGCGTGGTGTCCACCACCAGCGCACCCTCGGCGGGCTTCATGGGCGCGATGCTGCGGTTGCGGTCCTGGTCGTCGCGTTTGCAAATGCCCGCCAGGATGGCCGCGAAGTCGGCGCTCTGGCCCTGGGCTTCAAGCTGCCTGCAGCGCCTGCGCGCGCGCTCCTCGGGGTCGGCGTCGAGGAAGAACTTGAACTGCGCGCCCGGGAAGACCACGCTGCCCATGTCGCGGCCCTCGGCCACCAGCGGGGTGGTCTGGCCGAGGAAGATCTGGGCCATCTTCATGTAGGCGCGCACCGAGGGCACCACGGCCAGCTGCGAGGCCCACTGGCCCGTCTGCTCGCTGCGGATGGCCTCGGGCAGGGGCTGGCCGTTCAGGAGCAGCTCCGTGGCCCGGCCGCTGCCGCGCAGGGTGAACTCGAAATCGCCCAGCTTCTGCTGCAGGATGCCCTGGGTCCAGTCCCAGGCGCCCTCGCCCAGGGTAAAGGCCGCAGCGCGGAACATGGCCCCGGTGTCCAGGAAGGCCAAGCCAAGCTCCCCGGCCAGGCGCGCGGCAACAGAGCTTTTGCCCACGCCGGCGGGACCGTCCAGGGTGACGATGAGAGGGGACGCGCTAGGCATTCAGGATCTCCTCCAGGGCCTTCAGGAAGGCCGCGGTTTCCGGGCCGGTGCCCACGTTGACGCGGATGTTGCCGGCCAAGCCGAAGCTCTTCAGCGGGCGCACGATGATGCCGCGCCGGAGCAGCTCCTCGCAGACCTCCCCGGCCGGTTTTTTCGGGCGGAACATGACGAAGTTGGCCTGGGAGGGCCAGACTTGGCAGCCCAGTTCCGGCAGGCGCTTCAAGAGCAGCTCGCGGCCCTTGAAGACCACCTCCAGCGTGGCGCTGTAGAAGGCGTCGTCGTCCAGGGCAACGATGCCCGCCTCTTCGGCCAGGAGGTTTACGCTGAAGGGCGGCCGGGCGCGGCGCAGGTGCCCGGCCAGCGTCTCAGGCATGACCCCGTAGCCCAGGCGCAGGCCCGCCAGGCCGTAGGCCTTGGAAAAGGTGCGCAGCACCACGACGTTGCCCAGCTCGGCCACGAGGTTGAGCATGGAGTACTCCTCGGGCGGCCAGGAGAAGTCCATGTAGGCCTCGTCCACCACCAGGAGCGTGCCCGCAGGCAGGACCCCGGACAGGACCATGAGCTCCTCGGCGCGCGCGGCCAGGCCCGTGGGGTTGTCCGGGCTGGTGACGAAGACCAGCGCCGTGTTCGTGTCCGCGGCCTCGGCCAGGGCCTCCAGGGGCAGGCGGTACTCCTCGCCACGCGGCACCTCGCGGTACTCCACCCCGCACAACTGCGCCGTGAGGCGGTACATGCTGAAGGAGTGCTCGTAGCAGACCACGTTGTCCACGCCCGGCCGGGCCGTGACGCGCAGGAGCAGGTCGATGATCTCGTCGGACCCGTTGCCCGCCACCACCAGCTCCGCAGGCACACCCATGGCCTTCGCGATGGCCTGGGTCAGGCGCGGGCTGTGGTTCTGGGGATAGCGGAAGACCTGGCCCGCGGCCCGGGTCAGGGCCTGCTGGACCACGGGCGAGACGCCCAGCGGGTTCTCGTTGCTGGCGAGCTTGATGACCGTGGAAAGGCCGTATTTGGCCTTGATCTCGTCTATGGACAGGCCCGGAACATAGGGCGTGAAATCAAGAATCTCCGGCCTGACTCGCTGGCTGGGCATGGCGCTCCCCTTCTTGAACTGGACGCGAAAACACAGGGGACAGCCCAGGGCTGTCCCCTGTGATCGTTCATTCGCCATGCCTATAGCCGGAGTTCCGGTCCGGCGCAACCGATGACTGGGTCGGCCGAACGCCTGGCCGACCGGTTCCTGGAGCGGGCCGCAGCCTTGTCGGTCCGGGACGTCGTCGACCGCTACTTGTTCGGCCGGATGGTCAGCACCGGGCAACGGGCGCCCTTGACGACCTTCTCGGCCACGGAGCCGAAGAGGATGCGGTCGATGCCCTTGCGGCCGTGGGTGCCCATGATGATCAGATCCGCGTTCTCCTTGACCGCCATGCCGAAGATCTCCTCGGCCGCGTAGCCTGTGACCACATGGCCCTCGGCGTCCACGCCCTGGAAGTTCTCGTTCAGAAAGGCGCTCATGGTGGCCTCGGCCCCGGTGACGATCTCGCCCACGAAGTTCTCGATGGAGCTCGGCGGCACGTGGAACCCGACATACTGGCTGAGCGAGGGCGCCACATAGAGGCAGACGATCCTGGCCCCGAGACCCTGGGCCAGAATCCGCGCATATTCGGCCACTGCCGGGCTGTGCTCGGAAAAGTCCACTGCGCAAAGGATCTTCTTGATCTGGGGCATGGCGCACCTCCTCGGAATTCAGCTTTGGTTACCCCCCATCCTGCGGAGGGAAGCTTGGAATAATGTGAAAATAATCACCTTCGTCCATTAACGCAAGGGCAAAACGCGCCGAAGAGTCCGTCATAGGCCGGGGATTGCGCAGCCGATGGACAAGCCTTGAGGCATGGGCTATCCGTCAAGACCAGCGCGGGACCGGGCTAGGGGGCGGGCAGGCAAGAATTGCCCCTGGCCGCCTGACGGTAACACAAACAATTTCAGCATCTTGTGCACAAACGACCTTGGCATGGTCTCTGCACAACACAGGGAAATCACAGGATGAGGAGCAACCATGAAGATCCATCCTGATCAGTTGGAGGGCGTTCGTCCGGACAGCGCGCCGCAGACGAACAGGGTCAAGCCGCCCAGCACCGCCTTTGGCGATCTCCTGAACCAGGAGGTGGCCAAGTCGGACACGCAAACCGCCAAGACCAGCGCAACCCTGCCCCCGCCGGGCGGACTCGGACCTTTGGGCGCCCTCATTGGCACCACGGGCGTCGAGGCCGTGGCCCCGGCAGCACCCCAGGCGGAGAAAACGATCATGGACAAGGTGGAGAGCCTGCTCGACAAGTGGGACCAGTACGCCCAGAATCTCACGAGCGCACCCGGCCAGGCGAACCTCAAGACGGCCTACGGCGTCCTGGAGGACATCGACGGCAGCGTGCAGCAGATCAAGGGCGAAAACCCGGACCTCGCGCAAAAGCACCCGGCCCTGCAGGGCATGGTGTCCGAACTGGAGGTCATGGCGGTGACGGAACGCATCAAATTCAACCGGGGCGACTACCTGTAGGCCAAGTCCCACAGGGT
>JANXYI010000117.1 GCA_025350085.1 Deltaproteobacteria bacterium | reverse complement strand
CTGGTCAGCCCCGGCTCGCCGAAGAGCTCCAGGGCGTACTCGTTGCCCTCGGTCAGGGTCCGGTTGCGGCCCAGCGGCCCGACGTAGGTGCCGGGCCCACGCGAGGGCAGGCCGCCGAGGTACGGCGCGGCCAGGGGGCCTGCGCTCTGGCGGCTGAGCGCCTTCAGGCCCAGGACCCAGCCCAGCATGGCGATGAGGAACAGGGGCGGCAAGAGCCCCCAGCCGCCGGAGAGCGCATGGTCCGGCCAGGGCGGCAGGAGCAGGGCGTTGAGCCAGGGCGCGGCCAGGCCCAGGCCCACGGCCCCGGCCAGGAGGGCCAGGATCGGTCCGGTGGACATGGAAGACGTCTGCGCCGACTGCGGGGCAACATGCGGATCAACGTGCGTGTCAACAAGAGGGCCAACGGCCCCGCCCAGAATTGTGCCGGCAAAGCGCACCCAGCAGACCGTGGCCAGCGCGCTGCCCACGGCCAGCAGGACCAGGGCAAGCACCGTGGCAGGTGCCGGGCTGGCGCCCAAGGCCTCCAGCGCGGACCACTTGCCGACCAGCATGCCGAGCGGCGGCAGGATCATGGCCAGGGCCCCGGCGCTGGCGGCCAGCGCCGTCACCGGGGTCCGGGCAAGCATCCCGCGCAGGTCCTCCAGGTCGCGGCTGCCGCTGGCCTGCTCCAGGTCGCCCACGCAGAGGAAAAGCAGGCCCTTGGTCACGGCGTGCAGGACCAGCAGCACGATGCCCGCGGCAATGGCCTGGGGGGTGCCCACGCCCGCGCAGGCCATGACCAGCCCCAGGTTGGCCGCGGTGGAATAGGCCAGGATCTTCTTGGCGTTGCTCTGCCCGAGGGCCAGGGCGCCGGCGCCCAGGAAGGTCAGGGCCCCGGCCAGGGTCAGCAGGCGGCCCGTGGAGGTGTCTTCAAGGGCCGGGGCCAGGCGCAGGGCCAGGAACACGCCCGCCTTGACCATGGTGCTTGAATGCAGGAGCGCCGAGACCGGCGTGGGCGCGACCATGGCGCCGAGCAGCCAGCCCTGGAAGGGCAGCTGGGCGGCCTTGATGCAGCAGGCGATGAGCAGCAGGGCCAGGGGCAGCAGGCCCAGGGGCTGCTGGGAAATCCCGGTCCACAGGCCTGGGCTGGCGATGAGGTGCAGGTCGGCCAGGCCGAAGCGCTGCTGGACGAGCAGGCTGCCTGCGTGCAAAAAGACGCCGCCCAGGCTGTTCAGCCACAGGGCGCGCAGGGCGCTCTGCCTGGCCTCTTCGGTCCTGTCGTGGCCGATGAGCAGGAACGAGCACAGGGTGGTGGCCTCAAAGAAGGCCGCGAACAGGCGCAGGTCGCTGGCCAGGGCCAGGCCGTTCATGCAGCCCAGAAAGGCCAGCAATATCAGGAAGAACTGCGGCTGGCGCGAGGAGGTGAGGCCTAGGTGCCCCTCGTGGTGGCGCATGTAGGGCAGGGCAAAAAGACAGACAAGCGGGCCCACCAGGCTGACCACCAGCACCAGGGCCAGGGCCAGGCCGTCGCAGACCACGGCGTTCTGGGCCGTGGCCGCAGCGGGCAGGCCGAATTCGCCGTACGCGGCCAGGGCCAGCTGGCCGCAGGCGCAGGCGATGACCAGGGCGTGCCTGGCCCGGAGGCCCAGGAACAGGAAGACGGCCGGAAAGAGCAAGGCCGCGGCCTGGGCCAGGTTCAGCGCCGCGGCCGAGGCCAGGAACGCCGGGTTTGCCGTGAGCGGGGCCTGGGCGGCGAGCACGAGCGCGCTGGCCGCCAGGACCGCGGTCGTGGCCAGGACGAGCCCTGTGCGCGTGCCCGCGCTGCGCAGGCCCAGGCAGGCCAGCCCGGCCGCCAGGGGCCAGAGCACCAGCAGCGCGATGCAGACCTCGATCATGGGCGAAACCCCTTACGGACAGATGAACCGTGGAAGCAGGAGTCCTGTACTCCGAAAAGAGCAGCCAGGGAAAGGGGGACGGGGACCGGCCCAGGCCGGGGCGCGTCGCAATGCGGTCAGGAAAACCTGCGGGGGTGGCGTGGCACGGGGCCAGCCGGGCCGGGCGAGAGAAACTGGGGCTCAGCGCGCCTGGGGCAGCCGGGCCAGGGAGCCGGGGCGCACCTGCGCGCCGCCCTGCACCAGGGCCGTCACGTCTTCGTTAATGATCTCAGTCACCTCGGCCGTGGCCAGCAGCTTCTGGCCGCGCTCGTCCAGCACCTCCACCAGGCTGCCGGGCGTGAGCTTGTGGCCCGGACCCGGGCTGAAGAAGATGCGCTGGGCCCTGGGTGTGCCTCCAGGTGCGCCCTCAACTGCGCCCTCGACTGTGTCTGGGGGCGTGGCCATGGCGCGGTAGATCTCGGCCATGCGCATGCCCCGCAGGGCCTGGGCGATTTTGCGCGAGAGCACGAAGCTGGCGGCCATGGGCACGAGCGCCAGGGCCAGCAGGTACGCGGCAAAGAGATAGGGCGACAGGCCGAGCGTGCGGGTGATGAACGAGCCGGACGCCATCCGGATGGACCGCAGGTCCGGGTGCACGCGGAAGGTGTAGGCCTGGGGCGGGCTGGGCGCGGTGCCGTTGTGGTAAAAGACGGCCACGGAGTAGTCGCCCACGGGCAGGTCCGGGGCGAGCCGGGCCTCGCCGCGCCAGAGGGTGCCGCCTAGCCAGAAGCCGGAGAAGGTCTCCTCGAAGCGCGCGGAAATTCCTGGGTTGGAGGCGCGCAGCTCGATGTCTTCCAGGCGCTCGGCGCCGCGTGGCAGGGGCTCGCTCAGCTTGACGCTCTGGCCCGGGAGCAGGTCCAGGCGAAAGGGGTCCTTGAAGCCCCCGGTGATCATGCCGTCCACCAGGGAGGACAAGACCAGGACGAGCAGGGCGCAACCAAAGACTCCGCAGAGCCTGCGGCCGGCCGCGAGGGAGGCGTAGCTCATGACTGGGCGTTTTCCGTGCGGTCGCGCAGCTTGCGGAATCCCGCAAACCCGATGGCCAGGGTGGGCAGGAACATGATGAAGAAGATCTTCATGAAGGTCGGGGTGAAGGTGTCCGGGCTGGCCGTGGCCTTGGCCATGGCGATGCACAGCTCAATGATGATGGCCAGGTCGACGGCGCAGATGAAGAGCTTCTGGCGGCCGTTCATGCTGATCCTGGGGGCCTCATTGTCATCGTTGAAGAACATGGCCGGGCTCCTTGGGGGCTTTGGTGTGGCGGGCCGGGGAGGCCCCGGCCCGACAGATGTTACAGCGTGATCTTTTCTAAACCACCCATGTACGGGCGCA
>JANXYI010000110.1 GCA_025350085.1 Deltaproteobacteria bacterium | reverse complement strand
CTTGAGCCCGCTGAAGCTGAAGTCCAGGTTGTCGTTGGAAATGTATGCGCGCGGGAACAGGTGCGTGTCCGGCGCAACACCCTGGGCCAGCTCGTCCAGGTAGCGGCCGCCGGGGTACGGCAGGTTGAGCAGCTTGGCCACCTTGTCAAAGGCCTCGCCCGCGGCGTCGTCCAGGGTGCGGCCCAGCAGGACGAAGTCCGTGGGGCTGTTCAGGCGGTACAGGTGCGTGTGCCCGCCGGACACCAGCAGGCCGAGCGCCGGATAGCCGATCTCGGCCACAAGGCCGGACACGAGCAGGTGCGCGTGCAGGTGGTTCACGCCGATGAGCCTTGCCCCGGTGGCCAGGCACAGGCCCTTGGCAAAGGAGAGGCCCACCAGCAGGCTGCCGAGCAGGCCCGGCCCGCGGGCCACGGCCACGGCATCGATGTCAGAGATGACTACACCGGCCCGGGCAAGCAACTGCGGCAGGAGCAGCGGCAGCATGCGCAGGTGCTCGCGGCTGGCGATCTCCGGCACCACGCCGCCGAACACGGCGTGCATGTCCGTCTGCGAGGCCAGCACCTCGGCCTTGAGCGCGCCGTCCTCGACCAGGGCCAGCCCGGTCTCGTCGCAGGAGGTCTCGACACCCAGAACGAGCATTGCGGTTCCTAGGCCTCGCTGGCCTTGGAATAGATCGCCAGCACCTGCTCCACATCGTTTTTCGAGCCCACGAACAGGGGTACGCGCTGGTGCAGGTTGTCCGGCGTGATGTCCAGGATGCGGCGCTGTCCGTCGACGGCCAGGCCCCCGGCCTGCTCCACGATGAAGGCCATGGGCGCGGCCTCGCACATGAGCCGGAGCTTGCCGCCGGGCTTGCTGGGGTCGCGGTTGTCGGACGGGTACAGGAAGATGCCGCCGTAGACCAGGTTGCGGTGGAAGTCGCTGACGAGCGAGCCGATGTAGCGCAGGCTGTAGGGCTTCTTGCGCGTCATGCCCACGGCCTTGAAGTGGGCCAGCACCTCGAGCGTCGGCTTGTCCCAGTAGTGGTAGTAGCCCTCGTTCACCGAGTAGATCTTGCCCTGCTCCGGGATGCGGATGTTCGGGTGCGAGAGCAGGAACTCGCCCACGCTGGGGTCCAGCGTGAAGCCGTTGACCCCGTCGCCGGTGGTGAAGACCATCATGCACGAGGAGCCGTAGAGGATGTAGCCTGCCGCCACCTGGTCCGCGCCCTTTTGCAGGATGTCCTCGCTCATGAGCTGGGTATCGCTCGGGCTCTTGCGGCGGTAGATGGAGAAGATGGTGCCGATGCTCACGTTGGCGTCGATGTTCGAAGAGCCGTCCAGCGGATCGAAGATGACGAAATAGTCGCCCGTGGGCAGGCCGTCGGGGATCTCGATGACGTCGGCGTTCTCCTCCGAGGCCATGGCGCAGAGCGCGCCGCAGCGCGACAGGCGGTGGATGAGCACGCGGTTGGCGAACTCGTCGAGCTTCTTGACCTCCTCGCCCTGGACGTTGACGTCGCCGGTGAAGCCGAGGACGTCGAGCAGCCCGGCCTTGCTCACCTCGCGGTGGATGATCTTGGCCGAGAGGATGAGCTCGTTGAACAGCCGGGTAAAGCGGCCCGTGGCCATGGGCACCTGTTTCTGGTGCAGGAGCAGGTGTTCGGTGACGGTGATCTGCTGGGACACGGTCTTTCCTCCGCAGGGCGACTGGTTCGGGGCGCGGCCAATGAACCGGGCGAAGCCCGGCTACTTGGTGAAGCCGAAGAACGGCATCAGCTGGATGCCCTTGTCCTCAAAGGTGGCATTGGCGCTCTCGGTGGCGTAGATGAAGCGGTCCAGGCCGATGTAGCGGGCCAGCCAGGTGTACTGCCTGCCGCCGGACATGACCGTGCCCTGGCTCTTCTCGAGCAGCATCTTCTCCCAGGGGAAGGTGGTGAGCTCCTGGGCTCCCGGCGGGGCCTCGGTTCCGGCCATCCAGAGCTTCTGGGCGCGCGGGTCGACGATGAGGAGCTGTTCCGGATGCGGACAGAAGGTGAACAGCACGCGCGGGTCGAAGTAGACCACGTGCAGGCCCACGAACTCGGTGGCCTCGTAATTCGGCGCGCCGAAATAGACCTCCGGGCCAAGCTCGGTGTAGTCCACCACGGTCTTGACCAGGGTCTCGCGCCAGATGGATTCGAAGACCAGCGGCGCGCTGAAGCGTTTGAGCGGCACGGGCGGCCGGCGCTCCAGGATGTCGCCCGTGGCGTCGGCAATCAGGATGCCGTCGACCCAGGGGAAGCGCATCATGAGGTAGTCGATCCAGGCCGCATTGGGGCGGAAATCCTGGCTGGAGACATAGCGCATGAGGGCCGAGACCTTGGCGTCCACGGGCGAGAACAGCAGGGACAGCTTCTCCTGGTTGGGGTTGTCCCAGCTGTATCTGGTCGTGTCGATCTTGGGCGAGGGATTGATGCGGTCGCGGGTGTCGCGCAATTTGGCTTTCACGGCGCTTGTGCCGTCGTCCCAGCCCGGACCGCCCAGGGCGCCGCAGGCGGGAAGGGCAAACAGTGCGGCCAAAAGGGCCAGGGCGCCAAGGAATCGGCCGGTCGCCGGAAGTGCGCCGGGCAGGAAACGGAACAGTGCGGTCAATTGAAACCTCTGGTGCCTGGTTCAGCCCTGGACCCGTGATTCCAGCCGCGAGGCCAGGGCTTCCAGGGTGCTCATAAGGCGGTTCTTGGCATGTTTGCCAAAGGGATCTTCCAACGCTTCAGCCCTGGGTGCGGCGGTTTTCTCCGCGGTCTTGGCCAGGCCGTCTTCCAGGGTGCGGATGCGCGAGGACAGGTCGGCCTTTTCCCGCTCGTCCAGGGCGCGGCCCCAGAGATCGCGGTAGATGCCGAGCGCAGCGGTGTAGTCGCCCTGGGAGGCCAGCAGCTCGGCCATGGTGCGGGTGCGGAAGCTGCCCGCGTCCGGGGCCGGGCCGTCATAGGCCGATTCACCCACGGGCGGCTCAGGGCACACCTCGTCGAGCGGCGGCACCGGGACCGGATGATGCCTGGGCTTGCGCACAGCGCTCGGCAGCGGCCCGATGAGCCGTTCGGACAGGGAGTTCAGGCCCTCGATGACCACGTCGGTCCACTTCACGGGCTTGCCAGTGAAGTGCGAGGCCACGAGCATGAGGAAGACCGCGAAATCGCGGTCGTGCTCGGCCTTCTGCTGGGCCCACAGGGACCAGAAGGCCGGATAGCGCTCCAGCGGCTTGATCACGGCCGAGAGCTGGTCCCGGGCCTCGTCAACGCGCTCCAGCTTGGTCAGCACCTGGATGAGCAGCAGGCGCGCCTCGACCGTGTCCGGGTGGCGGTCCAGTCCCTGGCTCAGGGTCTTGGCCGCGTCCTCCAGCTGTCCGAACTCCACGAACAGCTTGGCCAGCGGAAAGAAGATCCGCGAGCCAGGCTCCAGCGCCAGCACTTCCTGGTACCACTCAATCTTTCTTCTCATCGCCTTCGGCCCCCTGGGGTGAGTCGACCTTTCCGGAGAAGATGTACAGCACCTCGCTGTCCTTCACGTAGTTCATGCGTTCGCGGATCACGGTCTCCTGGTAGCTGCGGTCGCCTTTGAGCCTGCGGATCTCCTTGCTGAGCTCCAGGCTTTTGACATCCACTTCCTGCAGCTGGTTCTGCAGCTTCACCGAACGCTTGCGCATGTTCATGTAGGCAAAAAGCCCGTGCTCGGTCCAGACGAGCCGGAACAAGAGCACGATGTTCACGAAGATCAAGAAACCGAGCAGGATGCGCCGGGCCATCAGCGCTCCCTACTGGAGACGCAGAGAGCCGAACCGCCCCGGGCGGATCTGGGCCAGCGGCCCTCGCAGCTCCTCGAGAAAGTTGGAGGTTGCGGTCTCCACACGCTCCACGTCATCCTCGCTTAAGGCCACGGTGTCGATCTTCTGCAAAAAGTCCTTGAGCACGGAAAACTCCTCCAGGAGGCTCTTGCCGAGCTCGATCTTCTCCAGCTCCGGCTCAAGCTCCAGGATGGTCTGCAAACAGTTGGATATGCGCGCCAGATGGCTGCTGGACGCCTTTCTCATATCATTCTCCAAGGATAGGCTCTAAACCGGCGTCGCCGCTCGGTCATTCCATTTGTAACCAATTTTTATAGAAATTGTACAGATAATTCCCGCCGGAAAAAACAGTAAGGGCCAGAGCCACATACAGAAGAATCATCCCCGGCGGATGCGGGTCGAAGCCAAAGAGCGGATAGTGGGCGATGAGCGGCACCAGGGCCACGATCTGGCTGATGGTCTTGAGCTTGCCGAGCGAGTCTGCGGCAATGATGACGCCCCTGTCCGCGGCCACGCCGCGCATGCCGGTGACGGCCAGCTCGCGGCAGATGATGACCACCACGATCCAGCCCGGAATCCAGCCCAGGTCCACGAGCATGATGAGCGCCGAGCCGATGAGCAGCTTGTCCGCCAGCGGGTCCAGGAACTTGCCCAGGTTGGTGATGAGGTTCTGGCGCCGGGCGATGTACCCGTCGGCCATGTCCGTGAGCGAGGCCAGCACAAACACGCCCGAGGCGAGGTAGGCCGTGATGATGGTTTCGTGCTCGTGCTCGATGCCGAGCAGGACCACGAGGACCGGCACCGCGAACACGCGCGCCAGGGTCAACATGTTGGCCAGATTCAGGTTCAATACAAAGTTCTCCTCAATTCCTAGCGGTGCACGCCTAGCGGTGTACAGTTGACGCGGCCTCCAGGCTGGTCTGCGCAGCGGCCGCCACGCGTTCGCCCAGGGCCAGCAGGGCCTCCTTGGCCGGGCTTGCGCCCTCAAGGAGCACCACGGGCGTGCCCAGGTCCCCGGCCACCACCGAGGCCGGGTCGAGCGGAATGGCCCCGAGGAACTCCAGGCCGTACTGCTCGGCCAGCACGCGGCCCCCGCCCTTCTTGAACAGGTCGATATCCTTACCGCAGTGCGGACAGGCCAGCCCGCTCATGTTCTCCACAACCCCCAGGATGTTGGCCTGGGCGTATTGCAGGAAATTTATGGCCTTGCGCACGTCGGCCAGGGAGACCTCCTGGGGCGTGGTCACGACCACGGCCAGGGCCTCGGGGATGAGCTTGAGCACGGTCATGGGCTCGTCGCCGGTGCCCGGGGGCGAGTCCACCACCAGGAAGTCCAGCTCGCCCCACTCAACGTCGGCGATGAACTGGCGGATGGCCGAGGTCTTCATAGGCCCGCGCCAGAGCACGGCCTGGTCCGGGTCGAGCAGGAGCGACTCCATGGACACCACATGCAGGTTGTCGTTAAAGCGCATGGGCTTGACCATGCTGCCCTTTCCCGTCTCCAGCTGGCCGGAGAGCCCGAGCAGGCGCGGCACGCTGGGGCCGTGGATGTCCACGTCCATAAGCCCGACCTTGAAGCCCCTGGCCGCCAGGGCCGCGGCAG
>JANXYI010000106.1 GCA_025350085.1 Deltaproteobacteria bacterium | reverse complement strand
CCCTCGGCGGGCTTCTGCATGTAGTGCTTGAGCAGGACGCCCAGGTTGTAGTGCGCCAGCACGTCGCTGGGGTCCTTGGCCAGCACCAGCTCAAAGACCTTGCGGGCAAGCGGATATTCCTTGCGCTCAAAGCGCACCATGCCCAGCGCCTTTTGCGCCTGGAGGTCGCCCGGGGTGAGCTTCACAGCCTTGTCCAGAAATTCCAGGGCCTTGTCCCAGGCCTGCATCATCATGAAGGTGTTGCCCAGCTCCAGCAGCACCTTGGGGTCATTGGGATTCTTCTCCATGGTCTGCATGAGCTCGCGCAGGTGGTCCATGTCGATGCCCGCCATGCCCATGGGGCCGCCGCCGCCCATCTGGCCGCCGCCCATGCCGCCCATGCCGCCGCCGCCCATGCCACCCATCGGGCCGCGCTCGGGCTTGATCTCCACCACCAGGCCTGCGCCCTGCATGCGGTAGACAAAGGAGCCCACGAACATGGCCAGGAGCGCGGTCAAAAGGGCCGCGAGCACCAGCTTGTGGCCCAGGTGCAGGCCGTGGCCCCCGTGGCCGTCGTGGATATGTTTGTCCATATGTTTCGTCGCGCTCACTTCAACATCTCCAGTTGTTTCAAACGCCTTGCAACAGCCCGGCCGCGCAGGGCCAGATTCAGGCCGTACGCCGCCAGGGCGATCCACACCGCGGCATTGGCCGCCACAAGATAGCCGTTCATGCCTGACCTCCCTGCCCGGCCTGCCCGCCCTGTGCATCAGGCGACCCGTGCAGCAGCAGGGCCTGGGCGCGCTCCTCGGCCCGGCCGAGGCTATAGCGCGCCCAAAGCAGCGTCAGCCACAAGAGGCCAAAGGCCGCCAGATTCACAAGCACCGTGTGCCACATCTCCGGCTCCAGGCCGCCGCCCTGGCTGGCCAGCACCGCCGGGTGCACGCTGCGCCAGATGCGCGCGGAATAAAAGACCAGCGGCACGTCGAGAAAGGCCACCACGCCAAGCACCGCCGAGACCATGGCCCGGCGCTCCCCGCCCATGCCCCCCCCTGCAGATGATCCGCGCAGCACCAGGTATCCGGCGTAGACGAACCACATGATCAGCGTGGTCGTGAGCCGGGGGTCCCAGGTCCACCAGACGTTCCAGGCCGCGCGGCCCCAGATGGAGCCGGAGACCAGCGCCAGGCCCGAGAGCAGCACGCCGATCTCGGCCGCGGCCCCGGCCAGGATGTCCGAGCCTGCGCTCCTGGTCATCAGGTGCCGGATGCTGGCCGCAAAGACCACGAAGAAGCTCACCAGCGCCCACCAGGCCAGCGGCATGTGGATGTAGAAGATCTTCTGCACCAGGCCCATGGTCTCTTCAAGGGGCGCATAGGCCCAGATGAACCACTGGCCGACGATAAGGGCGATCAGGGTCAGGGCCGACAGAATCCGGATATTCGACATGGTCACTACTCCTCGCCCGTGTACAAAAACGGAAACAGAAACGCGCCCGCAGCGGTGAACACGGCGTCAAAGGCCACGATGATGCCTGCCCACAGGCCCTGGTCGGATGCCGCGTCGCCGGAAAAGACCCCGGCAAAGATGCGGATGCCGCCTAAAAGCACCGGCAAAAGCAGCGGGAACAGGATCACCGAGAAGAGCGACTCCCGCGCGCCCTGCCCTTGGGCCAGCGCGCCGAGCAGCGCGCCCAGCGCCGCCAGGCCCCAGTCCACGCCGATGAGCGCGAGGATGAGCACGCCCCAGGAGCCCTGGATGTCCTGGCCCAGGAACACCGCGGCCGCTGGCAGGAACACGGCCTGCGAAATGACAAGCAGCGCAAACCCGGCCAGGCCCTTGCCCAGCCACACGGCGTGCTCGGGCACGGGCGAGGACAACAGCCCCAGGCGGCAGCCCTGCCCTTCCTCCAGGCTGAACAGGTCGTTGAACACCAGCACCAGGCCAAAGGCCGAGGCCAGCCAGAAGATGGCCCCTGCGGCCTGGCCCGAGACCAGCTCGCCCGTGGGCCGGGAGAGCGAAAAGAGAAAGATGAGCAGCAGGCCCAGGAGCATGGCCTGCACCAGGCCCTGGCCGCCGCCGACCGACAGCCGCAGGTCCTTGGCCGCGATGAAGCCCGCGCGCCTCAGCACGTCAGGTCCCCGCCGTCAAAGCCGCTGGCCGGGCCGAAATAGGCCGCGCCCGCGTCCTTGAGAAACAGCACGCTCTCGGCATGGGGCAGGTCCGCGGTCAGATGGTGGCTGACCCAGACCACGCCCGCGCCTGCCTTTTTCAGATTTTCGATCTCGCGGCGCAAAAGTTCCTGCGAAGCCGGGTCCAGGCCCGTGCCCGGCTCGTCCAGGAACACCAGCTGCGGCTTGATCAAAAACACCCGGGCCAGGTTCAGGCGCTGGGCCATGCCGCGCGAAAAGGTGCCCGCGGGCTCATCGATGACCCGGGCAAGACCCACGCGGGAGAGCACCGCTTCCAGCTCCTCGCGAGCCGGGGTCTGGCCGTACATGCGGGCCCAGAAGGTCAGGTTCGCCGCAGCCGAGAGGCGCGGATACAGGAAGGTGGCGTGGCCCAGGTAGGCGCAATCCTCCGGCGCCACGCGCAGGTCGATCTCCCCGGCCGTGGGGCGGCAGAGTCCGGCCATGATCTTGAGCAGGGTGGTCTTGCCCGCGCCGTTGCCGCCCACCACGAGCAGGGCCTCGCCAGCGTGCACCTGGGCCGAGACCTCGCGCAGCACCAGGCGCGAGCCGAAGAACTTGCCCACGCGGCGGATGTCGGCCCGGATGTCGGCCCGGATGTCGGCCCGGAGATCCGCGCGCACCGGGGGCGGGTTCTGGCTGTCGGCCCTTGCGCCCACCGCTACTCCTTGTCCCGATTCGACTCCCGGCGGCGCCAGCGCAGCACGAGGAGCGGGGCCAGGCTCAGGATGGTGCCGCCGATCCAGATCCAGTTCACCAGCGGATTGACATTGACCTTGACCGACGCGCCGCCGTCCTCGGTCAGGCCGAGGAGCACGGCAAAGATCTCGTCGCCCAGGCCGGGCAGCACCGCCACCTCGGCAAAGGGCTGCTCAAAGCCCCGGTACAGCCGCCGCTCCGGGATCACGGTGCCCAGGATCTTGCCGCCCTTTGTGACCTCCAGCTCGGCGATGAGCCGGGCCATGTTTTTGGCGCTCTTCTCGTGGATGTCCTTGAGCGTCACGGTGTCGCTGGCCGTAAAGTCGCGCGTCATCGTCCAGCAAAAGAGGTTGGTAAGTTCAGCCGTGGCCGGAGTGTCGGCCAACGCCTTAAGATTGCCCGCGAGCGGTGGCATGAGCGGGTGGACGA
>JANXYI010000104.1 GCA_025350085.1 Deltaproteobacteria bacterium | reverse complement strand
GAAGGCGCAGGCAACGGCGCGGACAATGGCGCGGACAGGGCCACGGCCAGCGGCCCGGATGGCAACGGGCTAAGCGCCGGGCAGCCCGGCCCGGCCCAGGGGTCAGCCCCCGAGCCCGCGCCGGAGCGCCTGGCCGGACGGACGCCAGCCCAGGGCCAACCGGCCGCGGAACCCGGACCCGAGCGCCTGGGCGGACGCGTACCCGCCGGCCCGACCAATCCGGCCAATCCGTATATTCCGCTCAAGGCCAGCCCGGCGCAGACCCCGGCCCGGCCCTGACCTACAGCCCCAAGGAGGACCCATGCGGCCCATGATCATGCTCACCGCCCTTGTGGCCGGGGCGCTCATGCCCGTGCAGGCGGGCATCAACGCGCGGCTGCGCGACTTTCTGGGCGACCCGCTCGTGACCTCCCTGGTCAGCTTCAGCGTGGGCACCGTGGCCCTGATCCTGTTCGTGCTCTTTGCGCGCATCCCGCTGCCCACGCTGGCCATGGCCTCGGCCGCGCCGTGGTGGACCTGGCTCGGCGGGGCGCTCGGCGCATTCTTCGTGGCCGTGTCCGTGATCCTGGCCTACAAGCTGGGCGCCACGGGCCTCATGGCCTGGATCATCGCCGGGCAGCTGGTCGCCTCGGTGCTCCTGGACCACAACGGGGCCCTCGGTTTCGCCGTGCGCGAGGCCTCCTGGCCGCGCCTGCTCGGCGTGGCCCTGCTCTTCGGCGGGGCAGTGCTCGTCAACGAATACTAGAAGGAAACCCTGTGAGCCTCGCGCGCGACACCCTGGCGACTTTCCGCATGATCAAGATCAAGCACTCCGTGTTCGCCCTGCCCTTTGCCTTCACCGGCGCCTTTCTGGCCGCAGGGCCCGGCCCGGGCTGGACCATGCCCCCGGCGCGCCTGCTCCTGGCGCTGGCCGTGGCCATGGTCGCCGTGCGCTCCTTTGCCATGGGCTACAACCGCCTGGCCGACGTGGACATCGACAGCCAGAACCCGCGCACCCAGACGCGGCCCCTGGTCACCGGCGAGCTGTCCCTGGCCTTCACCCGGCGCTTTCTGCTCGTCTGCGCGCTGGTCTTCATCGCGGCCTGCGCGGCGCTGAACACCACCTGTCTGCTGCTCTCGCCCGTGGCCCTTGGCTGGAGCGCCTTCTACAGCCACACCAAGCGCTTCACGCCGCTGTGCCACTTCGTGCTCGGCAGCGTGCTCGGCCTGGCCCCGGTGGCCGGGTGGTTGGCCGTGTCGCCCGCGCACCTGGGCTACCCGGCCGTGCTGCTCTTCTTCGCCGTGAGCTTCTGGGTGGCCGGGTTCGACATCCTCTACGCCTGCCAGGACGCGGACTTCGACCGCAGCCAGGGCCTGTTCTCCCTGCCCGCGCAGCAGGGCGTTCCGCGCGCGCTCTTCGCCTCCTCCTGGACCCACGCGGCCGCAGCCCTGCTCTTCCCCATGGTCGGCTGGCACGCGGGCCTGGGCCTCATCTACACCGTGGTCACGCTGCTCGTGGGCGGCATCCTGGTCTGGGAGCACAAGCTCATCAGCCCAGGGGACCTCTCCAAGGTCAACGTGGCCTTCTTCACCCTGAACGGCGCCATCGCGGTCTTCGTCTTCCTGGGGGCCTGGGTGGACCTGTCCCTGGGCTCGCACTGGATGCTCGCGCGCTGAAGCCCGGCGCAAAGGAAGCCCAATCATGGCCGAGATCGTCTTCTCCGGCGACCCTGCGGAAGCAGCGGACCGCGCCCTGGGCTGGGTGCAGCAGAACCTTGCCACCAAGGCGGCGCTCACCGAGGCCCTGCTGGCCCTGGCCCTGTGCCTGGTGGCCTGGGTCCTCTGCCGCGCCCTGAACCTGGGCGAACGGGACGCCCCGGCCTCCACGGGCTGGCGCGCGGACCAGCGCATCGCACCCATGCTGCGCGAACTGCGGCACTATGCCTGGGCCGGGACGAGCGGCCTGCTCCTGCTCCTGGCCGACGCCACGGCCCGGCATTTCCACCTGCAGCACCAGGTGCTGTCCATCGCCGTGGCCGCAGCCCTGGCTTGGGTGGTGGCGCACGTGGCCGGGAAGCTCATCAAAAGCCGCTTCCTGGGTCGCCTGGTGGCGCTGGTGGTCTGGCTCATGGCCGTGGCCCACGCGCTGGGCGTCGTGGACCAGGCTCTGGAGTTCCTGGACGACCTGGGCTTTTCCGTGGGTCGCTCCCACGTGTCGCTTCTGCTTATCCTCAAGGGCGCGGCGCTCTTCGTGGTGCTCATCCAGGCCGCGCGCCTGCTCGCGAGCATGGCCGACGACAAGCTGCAAAAGGCCGAGAGCCTCTCGCCCTCGGCCCAGGTGCTCTTCGCCAAGGGCGCAAGTTTCAGCCTGTACGCCCTGGCCATCGCCATCACTCTCGGCAGCGTGGGCGTGGACCTGACCAGCCTGACCGTGTTCAGCGGCGCAGTGGGCGTGGGCGTGGGCTTCGGCCTGCAGAAGATCTTCTCGAACCTCGTGTCCGGCGTCATCCTGCTGCTCGACAAGTCCCTCAAGCCCGGCGACATCATCGAAATGGGCGGGGTGCAGGGCCGCATCGCCCAGATCAACGCACGCTACGCCGCCGTGGAGACGCTCGACGGCAAGGCCTACCTCATCCCCAACGAGAGCCTCATCGGCAACGAGGTCATCAACCTGAGCTACAGCAACTCGCGCCTGCTCCTGCGCGCCGAGGTCGGCGTGGCCTACAACGCCGATCCACGCGCGGCCATGCGCCTGATGGAAGCCGCTGCGGCCGGGACACCGCGCGTGCTCTCCGACCCTGCCCCGCGCGCACTCATCACCGCCTTCGCCGACTCGAGCGTCAACCTGGCCGTGGGCTTCTGGATCGAAGACCCGGGAAAGGGCCTGGGCAACGTGCGCGGCGACGTGCTCCTGGCCATCTGGGACGCCTTCAAGGCGGGCGGCGTGGACATCCCCTTCCCGCAGCGCGAGGTGCGCATCGTGAAGGCCGAAGAAGAATAGCCTCCGGCGGCCAAGGGGCGCTGCCCCTGGACCCCGGTCAAGAGGATAAATCTAACACCCACTAGAGCCGGACACGGCCTCTTGAATGCCATTCAAACAAGGCCTATCGTGTATTATGAAATAATTGACTAATTTTTTCTCGCACTACAAAGAAATGATTTTTGGACGACATTTGTAGTGCAGATTTGTAGTGCAAGGAGTCGAGACGTATGCCTTGAACCTCTCCCCAGCCTCGTCTGGCTCTGGGGCACTCATTGGGCTGCTCACGGTGAGAAGCGGCCAGGAGGAGGCGTAGGCCCGCGCGTGGAAGCCGTCCGCTATTCGAACCCGTAGCCTTTGAGTTTGCGCCAGAGCGTGGTCCGGGGCACGTCCAGGATCTGGGCCGTGAGCCCCTTGTTGAAACGTGTTTTTTCCAGCACCTTGGCGATGTAGCGTTTCTCCAACTTCTCCAGGGTCAACAGGCCCTCGCCATCCAAGGTGTCGAACTCCAGCTCCTGCATGTCCTGGGGCAGGTCCTGGGGCCGGATCTGCTCGCCCTCGGCCAAGGCCACGGCGCGCTCGATGATGTTCTCCAACTCGCGCACATTCCCGGGGTAGCTATAGTTGTTCAAAATCTGCATGGCTGAAGGGTGGAGTCCGGCCACGGCCTTGCGGAAGGCCAGTCCGTATTTCTCCAGAAAGTGCCTGGCCAGAAGCGGGATGTCCTCGCGGTGGTCGCACAACGGCGGCAGGGCGATGGTCACCACGTTCAGGCGGAAGTAGAGGTCCTCGCGGAACGCCCCCTGGGCCACCTCATGCTTCAAGTCCTTGTTGGTGGCGGCAATGATGCGGATGTCCAGGTCGATGGGCCGGGTGCCTCCGACCCGGAGAATGCGCTTCTCCTGGATTACGTGCAGCAGCTTGACCTGCATGGACAGCGGCATCTCGCCGATTTCGTCCAGGAACACCGTCCCGCCTGCGGCGGACTCGAACAGGCCGATCTTGGTGGCCATGGCCCCGGTGAACGCGCCCCGCTCATGGCCGAACAGCTCGCTGCCGATGAGCTCCTCAGTGAACCCGCCGCAGTTGAAGCTGACGAAAGGCCGGTCGGCCCTGGGGCTGGACTGGTGGATGGCCCGGGCGGCCAGCGCCTTGCCAGTGCCACTGGCACCCTGGAGCAACACGTTACAGTCCACGGGTGCCACCTTGCGGATGAGCGAGAAGACTTGCTGCAGGGCCGGACTGGTGCCGATGAACGCGGACAGGCCGCCGCCCTTGAGCGCTTCGCGCAGGCGCAGGTTCTCCAGGCGCATGGAGACCTTTTCCAGCGCCCCCTTGGCCAGCACGCGGATCTCGGCCAGCTTCACCGGCTTGTTCACGTAGTGGTAGGCGCCCTCCTTGATGGCCTCAATGGCCGTATCGATGGCGCCGTGCCCGGTGATGATGATGACCTCGGTCTCGCTGCGCAGGGCCTTGATCCTGGGCAGCACCGTGAGCCCATCCATGTCCGGCAGCCGCAGGTCCAGAAAGACGATGTCAAAAGGCTTCTCGTGCATGCGCTCCAGAAAGGCGCGCGCCGTGGTGAAAGCTTCCACGTCATAGCCGTCCCTGGCCAGCATCTGGCTCAAGCGGCGGCAGACAACCGTCTCGTCGTCGACCACCGCGAGTCTCGCCTGCATCATGAATGACCCTCCCTGGGCTCAGGCTCCGGCTTCGGCCTTGGGCAGATGCACGCTAAAGGTCGTGCCTTGGCCCGGTTCGCTTTTCACGTCGATGCGGCCGCCGTGCCGCTTGATGATGGCGTAGGTGACGGCCAGGCCCAGGCCCGTGCCCCGGCCCACCTCCTTGGTGGTGAAGAACGGTTCGAAGATGTGCTGCAGGGCCTCGGGCGGGATGCCGGAGCCGGTGTCGCGCACCTCAAAGCGGACGAACCCGCCGGGACCGCTGCGGTCGTCCCTGGCGGAAAGGCTGATGGCGCCCTCGGGCGGGGTGGCCTGCATGGCGTTCACCAGCAGGTTCATGAACACCTGCTGCAGGGTGCGCAGATCGCCCATGATTGCGGGCAGGCCGTCGGGTATCTGCACCTCCAGGCGCACCCCGGAGAGCATGACCTGGTTGCGCACCAGGGCCACGGTGCTGCGCACGATGTCCTCCGGGGCCAGGCTCACGAAAGTCGGGTGCTCGGTGCGCGAGAAGTCCAGCAGGTTCTTGACGATTTCACTGGCGCGTTCGGCCTGGGTCATGATGTCGCCGATCATCTCCGCGCCATCGGCGTTGAGTTCCCCGCCGTGAACCTCCAGGAAGGCCTCGCCCGTGAGGGAGATGTTGTTCAGCGGGTTGTTCAGCTCGTGCGCGATGCCCGCCGTGAAGGTTCCCAGGGCGGCGATCTTGCGGGCCTGGAGCAGGTCCTCCTGATTGGCCTCCAGTTCGTGGGCCATGCGGTTGAAGGCGCCCATGAGCCCGGCGATCTCGCCCAGCTGGCCGGGGTCCGGCGGAATGGGGCTGAAGTCGCCCCTCGCCACGCGCTCCGTGGTCACGCGGATGACGTCCAGCGGGCGCAGCATGCCGCGTGAGATGAGCTTGATGATGACCACCATGAGCAGCAGGAACACGCCCAGGTAGGCAAAGGGCAGCACCGAGGCCCGGGCCAGGGTGCCGTGGATGCGGGCGCGCTTGGCCTGGATGATCTTCTGGGCGAAGTCCACCAGGGCCTTGCCGCGTGCGCGCACTTCCTCGCGGTTGGGGCTGGTTCCGGCGGCAAAGGAGCGCACGGACTCCGAGTAGGCCCGCAGCACGCCCTCAAACGACTCGAAATCCTTCTGCCCCGCCACATTGGTGATGTCCTGGGCCAGCTCGGCCACCAGCCCGTCCACGCGCTTCAGGTAGGTGTTGCCCTCTTCGATGCTCGCGCCGTCGCCGTAAAGCAGGAAGTTCTTCTCAAAGCGGCGCACCTCCAGGATGTTCTCCAGCAAATACTCGTAGCGCTCGCCCATGAGCAGCCGGCTCTTCACCGTATCCATGGTCCAGAGGTTGAGCACGGTCAAGAGCCCGGCCGAGAGGAAGGTCAGGGCAAAGACCAGAAGCATCTTGCCCTTGATGGAGCGGAAGAAATTCAACAAGGAGCCTTCCCGGGACGGAAAGGACGGGGCGTGCGAGGGCGTGCGGCCAGTCATGGGCAATAGCTCTCCTGCTCGGGTTGCGACGCGCTTGCGGCCGCGCCAGCAATGCTTGAGCAAGCATCGTTCCACGGGTGCGGGGCGGGAACAGCCGCTTCCGGGCTGTCCTGACCATACGCCTGTTTCAAAACGGCACAAGGCCTGCGGAGGGCCCTTCCATATGTTCCGATTCGGAACACAAACGGTCCGGATAGCGCCAGGGAATATCAATAGCTTAGGAGTATCCTCATTCATCTTGGCGTGTTGGGATGTCTGGCACCGCCATTGCTTTAGGGCTGTGCATTCGAGCAGGGGAGACACATGGAACGGATTCTTGTCTGCATGGACGGCACACACGGGGGCTGGGAAGCCTTGTCCCGGTCCATTGCCCTGGCTGGGCGCATCGAGGCGCGGGTTTCCGTGCTGCGGGTGCTGCCGCCCCAGCAGTTGGGGGCTGCGGCTTCCAGTCAGGAAGACGCTGTGCGCGACCGTCTGGAGCTGCGCATCGAGGCGGCCAAGTCCCAAGGGGTGCGCATCCAGCACTTCGTGGCCGAGGGCGGCTTCGAGGAAGAGGTCATCCGTTTTGTGGAGCACGACAGGACCACCTTGCTGGTGGTCGAGGCCATGGATGGAGACGGCCGGGGGGACGGCCGGTCTCAGGATGCGGAGTCGACCTGGTTGCAGAGGGTGCGGCATCGCGTCTCCTGCCGAGTGGAAGTGGTTTCCCCGAAAAAGAACGTGAACCTTCAGCCGCACAAGGGGTAATTGATGGCCATACCGCTGCATCTCTACCTTCCCATCGCTGGCAACAGCGTCAACGTGGCCGCAGTCCTGGGCCTGGGCATCGCGGTGGGCCTGCTCTCCGGCATCTTCGGTGTCGGCGGCGGCTTTTTGATGACGCCGCTTCTGATCATGATGGGCATTCCGCCCACCGTGGCTGCGGCCTCGGACTCCAACCAGATCGTGGGCGCGTCCACCTCGGGCACCCTGGCGCATTTCAAGCTGGGCAACGTGGACTTCAAGATGGGCCTGCTGCTCCTGGTGGGCGGGGTTCTCGGCGGCACGCTGGGCGTCCAGGTCATCAAGGTCTTGCGGGCCATGGGCAATGCCGATTTTCTGATCAACATCACCTACGTGCTCATGCTGGGCTTCGTGGGCGGCTACATGTTCCTGGAAAGCCTCCAGGCCATGCGCAAGAGCAAGAACCCGGTCAAGCCTCAGGATGACGGCGCCGCGTCGGCCAAGCCCAGGAAGGAATCGGCCTACGCGCGCTGCATCAAGGCCATGCCCTGGCAGATGGACTTCCCGCGCTCCGGCATCCGCCTCTCGGTGCTCATGCCCCTGGTATTGGGCACCCTGGTGGGCGTGCTGGCGGCCATCATGGGCGTGGGCGGCGGCTTCATCATGGTCCCGGTCATGGTCTACCTGCTGCGCATGCCCATGCACGTGGTGGTCGGCACCAGCCTGTTCCAGATCCTGTTCACCTGCATCAACGTGACCATCATGCAGTCGGTTGAGAACCACACCGTGGACTTCGTCCTGGCGCTCATCCTGCTCCTGGGCTCATCCTTCGGCGCGCAGGTGGGCGCCAAGGTCGGCAAGCGCCTGCACGGCGACCAGCTCAAGATCCTGCTGGCTACGCTCGTGCTCGTGGTCATGGGCAAGATGCTTTACGG
Source organism: Deltaproteobacteria bacterium (assembly GCA_025350085.1). Lineage (GTDB taxonomy): Bacteria > Desulfobacterota > Desulfovibrionia > Desulfovibrionales > Desulfovibrionaceae > Humidesulfovibrio. The sequence continues at coordinate 399 of JANXYI010000104.1, read as the reverse complement.
CCTGCTGGTCACACCGGACGTTCTCATCGCCTACACCGGAGGACACTAGCCATGCGCGGACTCAAGTATTGCCTCATCGCCCTGTTTGCCGTTCTGCTGGCGCTGCCCGTCGCGCTCAGCGCCGCCCAGCCCGCCGCTGGCCTGACCCTCAGCGTGAGTCCGGCCCTGGTGCAGATCGGCGCCACCTATGACGGCACGCAACTCACTGTGTCCGGCAAGGTCCCCGCAGGCAGCGACGTTGTGCTGCGTTTTGTGGGCGCGCCCGGAGAGCTGCACATGAAGGAAAAGGGCCGCGCGCTTGGCCTGTTGTGGATGAACCTGGGCTCCCTGACCCTTTCCGATGTGCCTGCGGTGTGCCTGGTCACGGCCTCGCGCGATCTGGACGCCCTTGGCGCAGCC
>JANXYI010000426.1 GCA_025350085.1 Deltaproteobacteria bacterium | reverse complement strand
GCCCTTGGCCAGCTTCAGATACTTTTTGTGCCGACGGTGTGCGGCAACTCCACGCTTGACTCTCATAGCTCATTCCTCCGAATGCGTTTCCGGCGCGCCAGGACTAGCAGTAAGCCCGGACGGCACGACTCGTTGGGTTTAGTGTTTAGCCGTAGGGCAGCAGACGCTTGACGGCGCCCACATTGCTGGCGTCGACCAGCAGGCCCTGACCGAGGCGGCGCTTACGCTTGGCACTCTTCTTGGTCAGGATGTGGCGCAGGTTCTGGCGGCGGCGCTTGAACTTGCCGGCGCCGTTGCTGACAAAACGCTTGGCGGCGCTGCGGTTGGTCTTCATCTTGGGCATGGGTTCCTCCTCAAATCAACACGCGCCGGTGAAGCGCGGTGTCTATCAGTATTTCCGGCGACTATTTCCTGACCGGGGTCAGCATCATCACCAGGGTCCGGCCCTCGGCCAGGGACGGCTGTTCGACCTTGGCGATGTCCGTGGTGTCCACCACAACCCGGTCGAGCATGATCTGGCCGCGGTCCTTGTGCACGATTTCGCGTCCGCGGAAGAACACGGCCACCTTGCAGCGGTCGCCCTCCTCCAGGAAGCGGCGGATGTGCTTCAGCTTGGTCTGGTAGTCATGCTCGTCGGTCTTGGGCCGGAACTTGACTTCCTTGATCTGAATGACCGTCTGCTTCTTCTTGGCTTCCTGCTGTCGCTTCTGCTGCTCGTACTTGAACTTGCCATAGTCCATGATGCGGCAGACGGGCGGGTCGGCGTTGGGCGAGACCTCGACGAGGTCAAAACCCTTGCTCTGGGCCAGGGCTAGAGCGTCTGAGGTCGCCATGATTCCAAGCTGCGTGCTCTCGTCGTCGACCACGCGAACCTGGGGAATACGTATCCGCTCGTTTCGGCGGACGCCATCATCCTTGGGATGCTGGTCCTGCCGTCTAGGAAAAGCTATAGCTCATCCCTCCGCGCTTGAATGGTTCCTGGGCCGCCTCACGGACAATCCGGGCAGCCTCGGAAAGCGGCACAAGTCCGACATCAGCGCCTGCGCGCACGCGCACGTTGACGCTGTCGGCTTCCACTTCCTTGTCTCCAACAATAAACATGAACGGAATCCGCTCAAGCTGAGCCTCGCGCACCTTGTACCCGAGCTTCTCATTCCGCAGATCCGCCTCTGCGCGTATGCCCTGTTCCTGCAAAAACCGCAAGACTTTTCCGGCGTGGGGGTTTTGGGCGTCGGTCACGGTCAGGATGCGCGCCTGGACCGGCGCGAGCCAGACCGGGAAGGCCCCGGAGAAGTGCTCGATCAGAACGCCCATGAAGCGCTCGATGGAGCCCAGGATCACGCGGTGCAGCATCACCGGCCGGTGGCGGCTGCCGTCCTCGCCGATGTAGGACAAATCGAAGCGCTCGGGCAGGGTGAAGTCGCACTGCACCGTGGCGCACTGCCAGCTGCGGTCCAGCGCGTCCTTGATCTTGATGTCGATCTTGGGGCCGTAGAAGGCGCCATCGCCCGCGTTGATCTCGTAGGGCATGCCCATGTGGTCGAGGGCGTCCTTCAATGCGTCCGTGGCGCGCTCCCAGTCCTCGTCGCTGCCGATGCTCTTCTCCGGCCGGGTGCTGATCTCGGCCGTAAAGTTGAAGCCGAAGATGTCCATGATGTCGCGCACGAACCGGATCACGCCGATGATCTCCTCGCGCAGCTGGTCCGGCCGGCACAGGATGTGGGCGTCGTCCTGGGTGAAGGAGCGCACGCGGAGCAGGCCGTGCAGCACGCCGCTCTTCTCGTGGCGGTGCACCACGCCGAGCTCGAAGTAGCGCTGGGGCAGGTCGCGGTAGCTCTTGAGCTTGTTCTTGTAGATGAGCATGTGCGACAGGCAGTTCATGGGCTTGATGCCGTAGGCCTGCTCGTCGATCTCCGTGAAGTACATGTTCTCACGGTAGTTGTCGTAGTGCCCGCTCTTTTCCCACAACTCGCGCTTGAGGATCAGCGGGCCCTGGACGAACTTGTAGCCGCGCTTCAAATGCTCCTTGCGCTCAAAGTCCTCCAGGATGGCGCGCACCAGCGCGCCGTTGGGATGCCAGAGGACCATGCCGCCGCCCACGTCCTCGTGGAAGCTGAACAGGTCGAGGGCCACGCCGAGCTTGCGGTGGTCGCGTTTCTTGGCCTCTTCCAGGCGGTCCAGGTACTGCTTCAAGTCCTTGGGGTTGGCCCAGGCCGTGCCGTAGATGCGCTGGAGCTGCGGGTTCTTCTCATCCCCGCGCCAGTAGGCCCCGGCCACTGTGGTCAGCTTGAAGGCCTTGAGCAGACCGGTGCGCGGCACATGCGGCCCGCGGCAGAGGTCGGAGAAGTTGCCCTGGGTGTAGATGGACACCGTGGGCACCCCGAGGTCGTCGATGAGCTCCACCTTGTAGGTCTCGCCCTGGCTGGCAAAGCGCTCGCGCGCCACGGCGCTGGTCACGACCTCGCAGGAGAACGGCTTGTCCGCGCCCACGCTGCGGACCATCTCGGCCTCAATGGCTTCGAGGTCTTCCGGCGTGAACGGGCGCTCGAAATCGAAATCGTAGTAGAAGCCATTCTCCACCGAGGGACCGATGGTCACTTTCGCGGTGGGGAAGAGCTTCTTGACCGCCTCGGCCATGAGGTGGGCGGTGGAGTGGCGGATGACGACGAGCCCCTCGGGGGAGTCCGCGGGCACGGGCACGAGTTCGGTGCAGTCGGCCGGGACAGGCGCGCTGAGATCAAGCTGGGTTTCGCCGCAGCGGGCCAGCACGGCGTTCTTGAATTGCTTGCCCGAGAGCGCCTGCTTGAGGACGTCCGCACAGGTGGAACCGGCCTCGACGGATACTTGCTGACCGGCGACTTCAATCTGTCTGGCGGGCTGTCTGGCAGGTGTCACGGCAAAGCTCCTTTGTTGACTCGGCCCGGCCCCCGGTCAAGCGGGCGCCTCGGACCTTGCGGGGCTGAAACAGGAAAGGGAGGCGAGTTCGCCTCCCTTTCCGCATAATATGGTAGGCACGAGGAGACTTGAACTCCTGACCCCTTGCGTGTCGAGCAAGTGCTCTAACCAACTGAGCTACGCGCCTATTTTGCTCAAGGGAGTTCCATTTAAGCCAAGGCCCCCGGGTTGTCAACCGGGAATTGCGCCGGGCGTCGGCGACCAAGGCCACAGCCGGGCGTCAACGGCCGGGACCGGCCGCCAGGCGTTGCAGGGCCTCAGCCGCCAGCTCCCCCACCGTGGTCTGCTCCAGCGCGCCGTCGCGGTACAGGGCCACCTCGGCCCGGTCGGCCCGGAGCGCTTCCAGGATCGGGGCGGCGGGCGCAGCGGCCTTGGTCCCCAAGATCCCCAGGGTCCAGGCGGCCAGGCCGCGGCAGGGCCCGTCGGCCTCCTGCAGGCCGGCCAGCAACGTAAGAACCTCGTTCTCCAAGAGGTCCGGGTGGGCCTGGGCCAGGCGCCCGAGGGCCCAGTACACGCCCCGGCGCAGGGGCACGTGGTCCAGGCAGTTGCCCTCGCCGCACTCGGGCTCGCGCACGTAAGACACCAGCACGCGGTGGAACTCCAACGCCAGCTTCCGTTGCCGGAAGAGCGTCTCGCCCAGGGCCTCGGGCACGCCCCAGCCCACGCCGCCAGACTCC
>JANXYI010000406.1 GCA_025350085.1 Deltaproteobacteria bacterium | reverse complement strand
CCCTCGTGCAAGCCAAAGGGCCGGATCGAGCTGACGCTCTTCCCGGCCCTTTGGCTTGGAGGCTCCTGTGCCTTGCGGCTAGAGCAGCTTGGCCTGCCTGGTCTTGGGGCCTTTTTCCTTGGGTGGGCTCTTGAAGGTCACGGCGCCCTGGGCCAGGTCCAGATATTCCGGCCGCTCGTGCCCGGAGAGCAGGCCCTCGATGGTCAAGAGCTGGATTTTGGGGTAGCCCTTCTTGTTGTGCGGGCACTCATAGAAGCCCGCGCTGGCGGCCTCCTTGACCATGGTGCTCTTGGGCTTTGTGAGCGTGACGAACAGGCCCATGGCGGCCTTTTCCTTGTCCACGACGTGGGCCAGTTCGCGGATCATCTTTATGTCCACATTGGCCCCGCCCTTGACGGAAACGATGATGCGCTTGGCCGCACCCGTGGCGTCGTCCTGAAAGAAGATCAGGCCGTCGATGCCGCCGTCCGTGCCCTTCTTCTTGCCGCCGTAGGCTATTCAGTCTCCCGTCTCCCAACCTTGTGAATCCTGGCGCAGAAGTTGCGGCCTGCGCCAAGAAAGGGTAAGCATCCATTTTCTGCGCGCCCCCCGGCTGATGTGCCGCCTGTCCTTATGCGCGCGCGGCAACCTTAAAGGAGCCCTGACGTTTGCGCATCGCGGACCTGATTCCCACCCGCCAGCCCTTCCTGTCCCTGGAATTTTTTCCGCCCAAGGACCGGGACACCTGGCCGAAATTCTTTGCCGAGGTCGAGAAGCTCAAGGTCCTCGACCCGCTCTTTGTCTCCGTGACCTATGGCGCGGGCGGCGGCACCCAGGCCAACACGCTGGACGTGGTCACGCGCATGAAGAACGAGCTCGGCCTCACCCCCATGGCGCACCTGACCTGCGTGGGCGCATCAAGCGAGGCTTTGCATGGGTTCCTGCGGGCCATCTCCGAGGCGGGCATCGACAACGTGCTGGCCCTGCGCGGCGACCCGCCGAAGAACGTGGAGAACTTCAGCTTCAAGGGCCAGGAGTTCCAGCACGCCTCGGACCTGGTGGCCTTCATCCGCCGGCACTACCCGGCCATGGGCATCGGCGTGGCAGGCATCCCGACCAGGCACCCGGAATCGCTGACGCTTGAGGACGACCTCAGGTGGCTGAAATACAAGGTGGACGCGGGCGGGCAGTTCGTGGTCACCCAGCTGTTCTTTGAGAACGAGCTGTACCTGGCCTACGTGCAACGCCTGCGCGAACAGGGCGTCACTGTGCCTGTTGTGCCGGGCATCATGCCCATTTTGAGCATGAAGTCCGCCGAGTTCATCGCTGGCCTCAACGGCCGCGCGGTGTTCGGCGGGTTTTTCGAGACGCTCACGGCGGCCTTTGCCCAAGGCGGCGACGAGGCCGTGCGCGAGCTGGGGCTGGCCCATGCCACGCAGCAGGTCCAGGGGCTCATGGACGCGGGCGTGCCGGGCGTGCATCTGTACACGCTCAACCGCTCCGAGGCCTGCCTGTCGATTATGAACAACATTACCATCCGCTAGAAACGGGGGAGAAGACATGAGCGCGAAGAATCCCAAGGTGGCAGTGGTCGGCGCAACGGGCGCGGTTGGCCGTGAGATGCTTGAAGTGCTGGCCCAGCGCCAGTTCCCGGCCTCCGATGTCGTGCCCTTTGCCTCGGAGCGCTCGGCTGGCAGCATGGTCGAGTTTGCCGGGCGCGAGCTCGTGGTGCGCGAGCTCAAAGAGGACTCCTTTGGCGGGTTCGACCTGGCGCTCTTCTCCGCGGGCGGCTCCATCTCCGAGAAGTTCGCACCCCTGGCCGCCAAGGCTGGCTGCGTGGTGGTGGACAACTCCAGCGCCTGGCGCATGGACAAGAACTGCCCGCTGGTGGTGCCCGAGGTCAACCCGCAGGACCTGGAATGGCACAAGGGCATCATCGCCAACCCCAACTGCTCGACCATCCAGATGGTGGTGGCCCTGAAGCCCCTGCACGACGAGGCCAGGATCAAGCGCATCGTCGTCAGCACCTACCAGGCCGTTTCCGGCACCGGCCAGAAGGCCATCAACGAGCTGGAGACCCAGACCGCCCGGCTCATGAACGGCCAGGAGATCATCCCCCAGGTGTACCCCTATCAGATCGCGTTCAACTGCCTGCCGCAGATCGACGTGTTCCTGCCCAACGGCTACACCAAGGAAGAGATGAAGATGGTCAACGAGACCAAGAAGATCCTGGGCGACGACACGATCCGCGTCACCGCGACAACCGTGCGCGTGCCCGTGTTCTTCAGCCACTCCGAGTCCGTGAACATCGAGACCGAGCGCAAGCTGACGGTGGAGGACGTGCGCAGCATCCTCTCCCAGGCCCCGGGCGTCATTGTGGCCGACTATCCGGAGAAGAAGATCTACCCTATGCCCCTCACCGCCGTGGGCGAGGACGAGGTGTTCGTGGGCCGCATCCGCGAGGACGAGTCCATAGACAACGGCATCAACCTGTGGATCGTGGCCGACAACATCCGCAAGGGCGCGGCGCTCAATGCCGTGCAGATCGGCGAGGAACTCCTGCGCCGCAACCTGCTGCGTGTGCCCAAGTAGGATAGAGGGAAAGGAGAGGGAACCCATGCGCGTCGCCAGCTCCGAAGAATACCTGCAGGCCATGCTCGAGGCCATCCGGCCCGGCACGGACGAGGTCCTTGCGTTCTACGACCACCGCATCGGGGTCATCGGCACGGACCCCAAGCTCATGCTCATGCCCTGGGACGACCATCTGGTGCACCGGGGCGACGGCGTGTTCGAGACGCTGAAGTACGTGGGCCGCAAGCTGTACCAGCTCGACCCGCACCTGCGGCGCATGAAGCTCTCCTGCCAGGCCATCCACCTGGAGCCGCCGTGCTCCTGGGCGGAGCTGAAAAAGGCCATCGTCGAGGTGGCGGCCGCGGGCAACGAGCCCGACGGGCTCATCCGCATCCTGCTCGGCCGCGGGCCTGGGGGCTTTGGGGTGGACCCGTACGAGAGCCCGGTGCAGAGCCTGTACCTGGTGGGCTACCGCCTGCACCAGAAGCCCGAGTCCTACTTCGACAAGGGCGTCACGGCCTTCCGCACCTCCATTCCGGCCAAGCAGGCCTGGATGGCCACGGTCAAGACCACCAACTACCTGCCCAACGTGCTCATGAAGCGCGAGGCGGTCAACGGGGGCTTCGACTTCCCCTTCTGCTACGACGAGCGGGGCTTTCTGGCCGAGGGCGCCACCGAGAACGTCTGCCTCATCGACGAGGCTGGCCGGCTGGTGATCCCGGAGTTCACCAACTCGCTGGCCGGAACCACGCTCATGCGCGGCGTGGACCTGGTGAAGGACGAGCTCCCGATCATCTTCAAGGGCGTCACCGAGGACGAGGTCTACGGCGCCCGCGAGGTGATGATGGTCGGCACCAGCTTCGACTGCGTGTCCGTGGTGCGCTACAACGGCAAGCCCATCCATGACGCGCGGCCCGGGCCGGTGAGCGGACGCATCCGCGCGCTGCTCATGGCTGACCTGGCCGAGAGCGGCACGGTCTTCTAGGGCCGAGCAGGCCTGACAACACGAACCGCCAGCGCCCGGTTCCCCGCAAGGGGGGCCGGGCGTTTCTGCGTCCTTTCGCCCGGCGCTGCCCTGGGCTGAAGTGCGGGCAAATCGTCAGGCCCTGTGTTGACAGAAGGCCAAAATCGGATACAGTCCGCTATGAGTCAAGAACCCTCAGTCGGAGCACGGACATGAACAAGACACTGGCACTCCTGGCGCTCATGCTGGCATTTGTCGTCTACGTGGCCAGCGCGGCCTCGCCCCAGAAGGTCCAGGACCAGAAAGGAGCCATCATGAACCTGGGCACTGTCTCCGTGGCCACCTTTGCGGGCGGCTGCTTCTGGTGCGTGGAGTCGGACTTCATCCACATCCCCGGCGTGCTGGAGGTGGTCTCCGGCTTTGCGGGCGGCCGCGAGAAGGACCCGACCTACAAGGAGGTCTCGGCGGGCACGACCGGCCACCCCGAGGCCGTGCAGATCCGCTTCGACCCGGCGATAGTCAGCTACCGCCAGCTTCTGGAATGGTTCTGGCGGCACCACGACCCCACCGATGACGGCGGCCAGTTCTGCGACCGCGGCAGCCAGTACCGGCCGGCCATCTTCGTGCACACCGAGGACCAGCGCCGCGAGGCCGAGGAGTCGAAAAAGCGCATCAACGATTCCAAGGTCCTGGGCAAGACGGTGCTCACGCCCGTGCTGCCCTACACGACCTTCTATCCGGCCGAGGACTACCACCAGCGCTACTTCGAGAAGAACCCCATCCGCTACAAGTTCTACCGACTGAGCTGCGGCCGCGACCGGACCATCCAGGGGGTCTGGGGGCCTGAGGCCGACAAGCCGTTCTCGGCCTACGCCGTGCACGCGGCCGCGTCCGGCGGCTGGCACAAGCCCGGCCGCGAGCAGCTCAAGGTCCTGCTCACGCCCATGCAGTTCAAGGTCACCCAGGAGAACGGCACCGAGCCGCCCTTCAAGAACGAGTACGACACCAACAAGCGCCAGGGCCTCTACGTGGACCTCGTGTCCGGCGAGGCGCTGTTCAGCTCCACGGACAAGTTCGATTCCGGCACGGGCTGGCCCAGCTTCACCAGGCCGCTGGAGCCCGGCAACATCGTGGAGCGCGAGGACCGCTCGCTCTTTTCCGTGCGCACCGAGGTCCGCAGCAAGCTCGGGGACAACCACCTGGGCCATGTGTTCCCGGACGGGCCCAAGCCCACGGGCCTGCGCTACTGCATGAACTCAGCAAGCCTGCGCTTTGTGCCGAAAGAGAGCCTGGAA
>JANXYI010000378.1 GCA_025350085.1 Deltaproteobacteria bacterium | reverse complement strand
CCATGGGGCTTGGCGCCCAGTCGATCACCTCCGGCGGCCGGCTGATCCTCAACCAGGCATTCCCGCGGGCGCTGCTTCCGCTGTCCTCGACCCTGTCGGCGATGCTCATGTTCCTGCCGAGCATACCGGTCTACATCGTGTTCTACCTGCTCGGTTCGAGCCTGGACCACTCCAAGACCCACTTGCCCGGTCCCAGCTGGGCCCTGCTGTGGTACCCCCTGCTCCTGGTGATCCTGGCGATCCAGTGCTTCGGGCTGTCGATGATCTTCGCCACGATGAGCGTGTACTTCAGGGACACGAACAAGTTCCTGACCTACCTGCTGCGGCTGGACAACATCAGCCCGCTCAACGTGGAGCGCAAGTGCGAGATCGGCAAGTGCTACGTCCGCAAAAAGGAGCCGGAAAACGCCAAGGAGTTCTTCGACAAGGCCATCCTCTGCGCCCATGAGGAGGCCAAGCGCTATCTCTGCTCCATCATCTCCGACATGGCCAACGCCATCCTCGAGACCTCCCCGGAACTTTCGGAGCAATATTTCTCCCAATATTTCGCGGTCAAGGGCGACGACCTGTCCAAGGATGACATCGTTGTCTTCAACAGCCGGGGCATGGCCATGCGCAGGCAGGGCAAATGGCGCGAGGCGCTGCAGAACTATGAGACCGCCCTCAAGATCGATCCCGAGGATCAGCGCCTGCTGTACAACTACGCCCTGGCCCATGCCGACGGCGAGCAGCACAAGAAGGCCGTGGACCTGTACGAGCAGGTTCTGGCCCAGCAGCCTGAATTCCACCTCCAGGCCGCGGTTGTCAGCTACAACATCGCCAACTCATACTACCACATCAAGAACCTCAAGGCCGCCAAGAAATACGTCGAGGCGGCCCTGGAGATCGACCCCGACCACGCCTCCTCCAAGAAACTGCGGGCACGGCTGGCGTAGCCCCTCGGCCGCCGGAGGCTATTCCCCCTCCATTTGACGCCTTGGTACCCGCTGGCGTACCTCTGCCCTGTCCCTGTACGCCAAACCCCGGAGGCCCTGTGCGCGTCCCCAGTGCCCGCTTGTTCGTCCTGTTGTTGTTCGTTGCGGTCTGCTGTCAGGCCTTGACTGGCGTTGAATCCCGGGCTGCCACGCCCAGGGCTTCCGCCAGCGCCGGGGCTGTTCCAAAGGTGCGCCAGCTGGCCAGCCCGGACCTCACGCCCCCTGCGCGCCTCAAGCCGAACACGGCCGCGCCCGCCCTGCCGGAGCGCCTGCGCGGCATCATCCGCCGCGTGGCCCTGCCTGCAGGCGACCGCCGCGTGGCCCTGACCTTTGATCTCTGCGAGCGCGCGGTGCACGTCACCGGCTATGACGCGGCCCTGGTGGACGCCCTGCGCCAGGGGGGCGCCCGGGCCACCTTCTTTGCAGGCGGCAAGTGGCTGCGCTCGCACCCTGCGGCAGCGCAGAGCCTCATGGCCGACAGCCGTTTTGAGCTGGGCAACCACGCCTGGACCCACGCCAACATGGCCCTGCTCGCGGGCCAGAAGCGCGAGGACCAGGTGCTCTGGACCAGCGCCCAGGCCGAGCTGCTGCGCGAGGAGCTGGACAGCCAGCGCGCCCGGTCCGGCAAGCAGCTATTTGGCCCCAAACCGCTGACGCTCTTCCGCCTGCCCTATGGCCGGGGCGGGGCGGACACGGCAGCGGCCATCAACAGCCTGGGGCTGGCGGTGATCCAGTGGGATGTTGTGGGCGAGGGCGGTCGGGGCAGCGCTCAGGCCCGGGCCCGGGCCATTGTTGAGGCCGTGCGGCCGGGCTCCATCGTGCTGCTGCACGCCAACCAGGTGCCCAGGGACACGGCGGCGGTGGTCCGGGCGCTGCTGCCCCTCCTGCGCCAGCGCGGCTATTCCACGGCTTTGGTGAGCGAGCTGCTCACCGCAGGCGCGCCGGAAACGGTCACAGAGGGCTACTTCAGCATCCCGGGCGACAACCAGGTCTACGACGAGATGTTTCTGGACCAGGGCACCGGGGGCCGGGCCAGGACGGACAGCCAGGGCGGTGTACTCGGCCGGAAACGCATACGCTAGTTCAGGGCGCGCCAAATGAAACTCCCCGCCAGGTTCAGAGCCTGCCGGGGAGTTTCATTTGGCGGATACGCCAGAGTATCAGGGGCTGGCTAGTCGGCCACAATGATGGCCGGACCGTTGAACTCGATGAGCAGGACCTCGTACTCCACGCGGCCGCGCGGGACCATGATCACGACCTCAGCGCCCACGGTCTTGCCCAGGATGGCCTGGCCCACGGGGGAGAGCACGGACACGCTGCCCTTGCAAAAGCCGGTCTCGTCCGGCCCAAGCAGGGTGTAACGCTTCTTCTCGCCGGACTCGCCGTCCTCCAGCTCCACGGTGGCGCCGAAGCAGACCTTCTCGCCGCCCACGGTGCGCATGTCGATGACGTTGTAGTTGGCGATGCGGCCCTCGATGAAGCCGATGCGCGCCTCCATCATGCCCTGGCGCTCGCGCGCGGCGTGGTAGCCGCCGTTCTCGCGCAGGTCGCCCTCTTCGCGCGCCAGGCGGATAGCTTCCGAAACCTCTGGACGTTGCTTCTTCAGGCTCTCCAGCTCCTTTTTCATGAGCTTGTAGCCTTCCTGGGAAATGGGGATGCTGGACATGGTGTAACGTGCCTCGCTTGCAACTCATGCGGCCAAAGCGCCGCCGTCTTCGTCTGAAATAAACGCCTAGGCAAAACAACAGGAAGCCTGCGGAACCCTCCGCAGGCCGCCAGGCGAAGACATCTCCCAAATAGAGCATCGCCAGGCACTGGTCAAGGGTTGGGGGGTGCGGGACCTCCGGCCACGGTGTGCCACGAGCATTGGGTTGCCCCGGCCAGCGGAAACAAAAGGGGTCGCGACTGACGTCGCAACCCCTTGAATTCTCTGGTGCCGAGGGAGAGAATTGAACTCCCCACACGGGGATTTTCAGTCCCCTGCTCTACCAACTGAGCTACCTCGGCCGAGCGTGAGAAGGGACGTTTACCCGAACAGCGCGGTCCTTGGCAAGGGAAATCTTCCCGCCTGCGGTCGCGGCCGGGCCAGGGCCCTACAGGTCGCGCACGAGCATACTCGCGAGCGACCGAGCCAGATCCCGGATGTCCGGGCGGTACACGCCCTCCCGGATCTGGGTTTTGAGCCCGTCCAGAAAGACCAGGCGCTCGGGATCGTCAGGCTCGTGGCTGGCGGCCTCGCGGCAGGCGGCCTCTGTATCCGGCTGCTCAGGCTGTGCCCGGTCCGATTGCGGAACGTGCGGGGTCATGGCGTCTCTCCTCTCCCTTGGCTGTGCACAAACATCGGTCTCCACACCTGGCACCCGGCTGCGGTCGGCCGCAGGCCTGGCGCGGGGGTCGGGCGGGGGCGGAAGGCCTCGGCAGGAGCTTGCGCCCCC
>JANXYI010000370.1 GCA_025350085.1 Deltaproteobacteria bacterium | reverse complement strand
CCCCCCCCCCCCCCCCCCCCCCCCCCCCCCCCCCGCTTCTCCTGCTAATTCTCCGCCGAGTGCAGGCCGCCGGAGCCGGCCTTGAAGTCCACGTTGGCGCCCTCTCCGCCCTCGGGCGAGGGCTTGCTGCAATTCCAGATGCAGGCCCCGCAGTGTACGCACTTCTCGCGGTCAAAGAGCGGCACCCCGCCCTCCGGGTTGGTGGTGATGGCCTGGCCCGAGCAGGCCTCAATGCAGACCTTTTCGTCGCAGGCCTTGCAGACGTTGGTACTCTTGAAGGTCACGTGGTCGCGGTAGCCGGGCGCGGCCTGGACCTTGCCGCCGAGCAGCAGCGCGTCCTGGTGCGAGACGAGCAGTTGGCCGTCGTACTGGACCTGCGGCCAGCCCGCGCGGTCCATGAGCGCGCCGGAAAGCGGCAGGCCCTTGGCCGTGCACTCGCGGCGGACCTGGGCAATCTCGGCTGCCGTAAGGCGGCCGCGGTAGTAGTCCTCGACGCTCGGGATGCGCTCGTGCGGCTTCTTCGACGCACCGGGCCAGAACAGTTTGCCGTCGCTGAAGCCCGTGAGCGCCATGCCGATGAGCCCCTGGACCACGCCCACCTGGAAGCCGTCGCGCGCCTTTTCCGCGATTTGCCCCTCGCGCTCCAGCCAGGATTCGCGGCGGCGGCGCACGTAGGAGCGCTCCAGATTGTCCTTGGTAAAGGGCTTGTCGGCCTTCAAAAGTTCAAGGACGCTGACGCCCAGCAGCACGCCCGAGGTCCAGGCCTCGTCAAAGCCCGAGCCAGTGAGCACGTTGGTGGTGCCGGAACCCTCGCCGATGCGCGCAAAGCCGTCGCCCACGAGGTGCGGTTCGCCCCTCTTGCCGGACTCCTGCAGACTCTTGGCGCCCCAGGAGCGCATGCGCCCGCCCTTCAGGTGTTTCCACAAATACGGGTGCTGCATCCAGTGCTGGAGGTAGCGGTAAGCCGTGCGCACCGGGGAGTCGAACCAGGAGGGCACGAAGATGCCGAGGCTCGCGATGTTGCCGGGATAGACGTAGAGGAAGCCGAAGATCTCGGGCTCGGGATAGCCCAGGGTGTGCAGGACGAGCCCTTCTTTCAGTTCGCAGCCCTCGGGCAGGTCCACGACCATCTTCATGCCCACGGCCCATTCGCGGGCGTGGTTGCCTGCGGGCAGGCCGAGGGCCTCGTCGAGCTTGCGGCCCACAGCGCCCACCGGGCCGTCGGCCACCACGGTCAGCGGGCAGCGGATGTCCATGCCGGGCATGAACCCGGCCTCGGGCCTGCCCTGCCGGTCTACGCCCTGGTCCTGTAGGCGCACGCCAGCCACCACCTGGTCAAAGAGGATGGGCTCGGCCACGGGCGTGCCGGGCCAGATCTGCGCGCACCCTTGGCCCATGATCTGCGCGCCCGCCCACTGGTTGAACTGGCCCAGGGACAGGAGATAGCCGGGTTCCTTGCGCAGGAAATTGGGGATGTAGGGCAGTTTGTAGGCGTGGCCCCGGGCCAGGCCAAAGGTCCGCAAGGCCCTGTCCGCGATGCGCATGGGTAGCCCCCTGCGGCTCGCGCCCAGGGGGTCGAGAAGGTAGACCACCTCCTCGTGCCGGACCTCAGTGGCCAGCGGGATCTGCGCGAGGTCGAGGTCCGGGAAGCTGGCGCGGATGCCCCGGCCCTTGGTGACCACGCCGGACACGCCAAAGCCCAGGTCGTCGGCGCGCTCGTAGCAGATGACCTGGGGCGGCATGCCGGGCATGGCCTTGCTCTCCACCGCGGGCGTGCCGTCCTCGTTCACGAGGCCCTTAGACAGGGTGTGCAGGAACCCGCCCATGGCCGGGCCAAAGCCCACGCAGGCGATGTCCACGTCCATGCGCTGGCGCTCGACACCTTCCGGCAGCTCAGTGGCGCTTGCTTCGGTCATGCTCGTTCCCCCATGCGTGCCGCCTGAAAAAGCGCCGGGCGCGGGAACTCTCCCGCGACCCTGGCACGACGGCTTGCACCTCTTTATGCGACAGGGGCGGGGGGAGTCAACCGCAGGGGGGAAGGTGGGCGGGAGGAGATGCCTCCGATGGCTGTGGGGCCCCCTTCGGGGTTTCATTGCCCCCCAGACCTCCCCCATTGGGCTGGCCGCAGCGGCGAGGGCAAATGGCCCGGCTTGGCCCCGCGCGCGGTCGGCCTGTTTGAGAG